>NZ_JBEXHY010000016.1:0-82771 GCF_040608295.1 Micromonospora sp. NPDC005197
CCCCAGCTCACCTCGCCGGCGTCGGGGGCGAGCACACCCAGGATGATCCGCATGGTGGTGGTCTTGCCGGCGCCGTTGGCGCCGACGAAGCCGGTGTGTAGAAGCAGTTGACGCCGTCGGCGCCCTCGCCGATCTTGGTCGGCTCGCTGCCCTTGGGTACGCCCTTGTACTTGACGCAGATCGAGGTCTCCCGGTCCGTGTCGCCGACGATGGTGATCCGGCTGAACCGGGCGGTGTCGCCCCAGTTGGTGTTGATGCCGGCGATCGCGTCGGTGTCCCGGACGACCACGTTGTCGATCACGACGTGCCGCTGGTACGACGTGGAGCAGTTGCCGCAGGCCCGGTAGAGCTTCCCGGCGTTCTCCACCCGGAAGTTCTTGATGTAGACGGTGCCCGGGCCGTTGTGCTGGAAGACCTTGTCGCTGGCGGACCGGGCGCCACCGCCGTCGACGGTGTACGTGCTGCCGCCGCGGAAGGTCGCGGCGTCCTCGCCCACGTCCTCCCACCAGACGTTGACGAGGGTGCAGTCGCCCTCGCAGTGCACGCCGTCGCCGGCCGGCGCACCGATGATCACGTTACGCAGGGTGGCGCCTGCGGCCAGCTCGAACATCGGGTCCTGGCTCTCGCTCTGCCCGCCGTCGCCGATGCCGTAGTAGCGCTTGAGCCCGCCGTCGAAGGTGCCGGTGACTCCGATCGTCGCGTCCACCTTCTGGCTGCTGGTGGGCGTCGGCCAACCCGCGGGCGGTGGGGTGGTCGGGCCCGACGTGGTGGGCGGCGGCGTGCTCGGCGGTGCGGTGGTCGCCGGTGGCGTGGTCGGGGTGCCGCCGCCGGACGAGTCGACCACCACGTCGTCGAAGCCGCCGCTGGCGTACGCGGTGACCAGGCCGATCCGGCCCGCGCTGGCCAGGCTGTTGCTGCCGGAGGCGATCTGGGTGCCGTTGACGAAGCCGCGGATGGTGCTGCCGCTCGCCTCGATGCGCAGGGTGTACCAGGTGCCGGCGGCGACGCCGAGCGACGCGGAGCCGATCGCGGTGATGCTGCTGCCGTTGACGGCCTGCAACTCGGCCCGGCCGGAGCCGAGCAGGGCCAGTCGGTACATCTTGGTGCTGCTGGTGGACCGGGCGGCCAGGCCGACCAGGGCGCTGGACGAGCCGAAGCTCGCCGGCCGGACGCGGGCCTGTACGGAGTAGTCGGTCCAGCTGGTCTGACCGGCGAACTGCCGGGCCAGCTCGCTGCCGGCGTTCGACTGGTTGAGCACGCCCGAGCCGTCGACCGCCCAGGTGCCGCCGGATTTGGACCAGCCGGAGGCGTCGCCGTCGTTGAAGGTGTCGGTGAAGATGGTGGCCGCGAAGGCCGAGGTCATGCCGACGGTGAGCGCCGCCGCCGTCACGCCGGCGCCCACCGCCAGCACCAGTGGTCGTCGGCCGGGGTGTCGTCTCTTGTGCACGGTTGTCCTCCTTGACGCGTGTGGTGGCGATCCCTGGATCTGGCCGCGCGGGGACGTGCCGGCACGGCGCGCTGCCTCGAAAGCGGGGATCGGTGTGCCCGTCGGATGCCCGGCTCCGACAGCGGGGTGAAGCGGGATGAAAGCCGTGGGAAAGGGCTTTCCCGTCTCTTCGAGGCTAGGACTGCGCACGCATCAGCGTCAATGGCTGGCGCTTGCAGGTCTGTTGCAGGATTCCGGCGGGCCGATCAGAAGCTGTTCGGCTCGGTCAGCCGCCAGGCCGCGTTGATGAGCCCGATGTGGGACAGCGCCTGCGGCGTGTTGCCGAGCTGCGCACCTGTGGTCAGGTCGATCTGCTCGCTGAACAGACCCACGTCGTTGGCGTGACCCACCACGCGCTCGAACAGCTCCTCGGCCCGACGCGTCTCACCCGCCATCACCAGGCACTCCACCAGCCAGAACGAGCACAGCAGGAACCCGGCCGGGTCGGTCGTCCACCGCCGGAGCAGCCCGTCGTCGGTGCCCAGCTCCCGCTCCACAATCGTGATGGTCGACCGCATCCGGGGATCGGTCGCCGGCAGGAAGTACGCCATCGGCAGAGTGAGCACCGAGGCGTCCAGCTCCGGCGACCCGAACGCACCGGTGAACGCCCCGATCCGGTCGTTCCAGCCCTCGCGCAGCACCGCCGCGCGGATCTCGTCCCGGACGCCGGCCCAGCGCCGTGGGTCGGCCCGTTCACCGAGCCGGTCGGCGAGCCCCACTGCCCGATCCATGGCCAGCCAGCAGGAGACCTTTGAGGAGAGGTAGTGCCGCTCCTCGTCCCGGGTCTCCCACATCCCCCGGTCCGGCAGGTGCCACGTCGCGGCCACCTGCTCGGTCAGCCCGAGCACCATCTCCCGCAGCTCCTCCTCGAAGGGGGCGCCGAGGTAGTCGCGCAGCCTCCACACCGCCGACAGCACCTCACCCGGTACGTCGAGCTGCCGCTGCCGCCAGGCGTCGTTGCCGACCCGCACCGGGCGGCTGTCGCGGTATCCGCGCAGGTGATCGCAGTGGTGCTCGGAGAGGTCACGTTCGCCCTCCAACCCGAAGAGGACCGGAACCGGTTCGTCGCCGAACCGGCCGATCGACCGGGCCGCCCAGGCGAACAACCGCGACGCCTCGTCCGGGCAGGCCGCCACCCAGAGCGCGCGCATGGTCAGTGAGAAGTCCCGCAACCAGGAGTAGCGGTAGTCGTAGTTGCGGTCGCCGCCGATCTGCTCCGGCAACGAGCTGGTCAGCGCCGCGGCCACCGCGCCGCTGCGGGCGTACGTCAGACCGGTCAGCACTATCGCGCTGTGCCGGACCAGCTCGGGGTACCGGCCGTCGTACCGGTGCGTCTCCCGGTACGCCTCCCACGCCCGCGTCGTCTCGGCGAGGGCGACCAGCGGGTCCATCCGGGGCGGCGGGGCTCCGTACGCCTCTCCGAAGGCCACGTCCATCCCGATCACCTGACCGGCGGAGACCTCGAACTCCTCGGTGACCCGGTCCCGGCCCGCCCGCAGCGGCAGGTCGCCGGCGCGCAGCACCAGCACCACCGGGCCGGCGTCGGCCCGCACCCCGCCGCCCGGCTGCTCGTGCAGGTACGGGGTGAGCAGCCCATACTCCGGACGGGGCGCGAAGTCCAGCTCCATCCGGACCCGCCCGGACAGGCCCTCGACCACCCGGATGAGCACGGCTGGCGAGTTCATCCCCACATCGTGGGCGCGCGCGCCGGTCTCGGCGGCGAGCGCGTCGGTGACCGCCACGCTGCCCTGCGGCGTGTGGTGCACCCTGCGCAACACAAGCGTGTCCGGCCGGTACGAGCGCTCCACCCGAAAGCCGGGGCCACCGGCGCCGACCGGCGCCAACCGGAAGTGCCCGGCGCGCGGGTCGAGCAGCCGCCCGAAGACCGAGGCGCCGTCGAACCGGTGCGGGCACCACCAGTCGATCGAGCCGTCGATCCCCACCAGCGCGCCGGAACGGGAGTCCGAGAGGAACCCGTAGTCGGAGATCGCCGGCTGCGTCACCCGCCGCGCGTACCCGGATCGGCCCGGTTCAGGCCGCCGCCGTCACGACGTCGGCGGCTCGTCCTCGCCGGCTGCCTCGGCCTTGTCGGCCTCCTCCTTGGTGTGGTGCACGGCCTGGTCGGCGTGCTCCGGAGGGCCGTAGACGGTGTAGAGCACCAGCGGGTTCGGGCCGGTGTTGACGAAGTTGTGCTTCGTCCCGGACGGCACGACGACCAGGTCGCCCGCGACGACCTCCCGCTTCGCACCGGCGACCCGGGCCTCGCCCGTCCCGCTGACGAAGGTCAGGATCTGGTCGATCCCCTCGTGCACCTCCTCGCCGATCTCCCCGCCCGGCGGAATGGTCATGATCACCAGCTGGGTGTGCTCGCCGGTCCACAGCACCCGCCGGAAGTCCGGGCTCTTCTCGGCGACGGTCGCGATCGTGAAATGCTCCATGGCCCGCTCATACCCCGTTCGGTCGCGCGTCACGCCGGGACTGGCAGATGGTGAAATCCCCCACGGTCGGCAGGTTTGGATCCGCCCCGACCGGGGATCGACAACGCTGACCGGCGCGAGCGGCCGGTCGAGCCAGGTCCCCGCTGGCGTACCGCCGAACGGCTGCGGTGGTGGGAGACGGCCAGAGCGCGGCGACGTTCCGACCACGGTCGAGGCGGCGCCGCGCGCTCGTCTGCGCACCCTCAGGCGTCGCGGTGCAGCCAGGCGAGCAGGTCGGGCGGGGCCAGGGCCCTCGCCCGTTCCTCGTAGCGGGCCAGACCGGCCGCGTCCAGCAGGCTGCGCCCCTGCCCCGAGCCACCCTGGCGGAAGAACGCCCGGCGGTCCCGCAGCACCCCCAGCATGTCCGGGGCGAGCTGGTCAGCGCGTTCCCGCATCCGGCCGAACGTGGCCGCCTCGACCAGCGCCGGCCAGCGCTCGGCGGACACCGCGACCCCCCACCGGTCGGCCAGCCGGCGCATCTGGGCACCCAGGTCGGCCTGGAGGTCGTCGTAGTGCACCAGCAGAACGTTCGGCTCGTGTCGGCGGGCCCAGGCGTCGCTCAGGTGCCAGAGAACCCCGGGCAGCGAGTCCAGCTCGGCGCGCGGGTCCACCTCGTGGTCGACCCAGCTCGGCAACCACTGCCGCACCGACGGGCGGGCCCGGGGCGGTCCCGCCGGCACGGGCTGGCCGGTCAGCTCGGCCATCCGGACCCGGTTCAGGTTGGCGGACTGGTGATAGAGGGACACCGCCATGTCCAGCGGATGCCGCGCCACCACCACGTAGTGCACCCGAGGGTCGAGCGGCACCCCGTCCAGCGGGGTGTGCGTCTTGATGAACCGGCGGTGCGGTTGGGAGGCCAGCCGCTGGTACACCGCGTCGCGCGGCTCGCCCAGCCAGTCCAGCCAGGGCGACAGCTCGGGCAGCGGCGCCGGCAGCTCCGCGGTGCCGAGCACCAGCAGCGCGCAGATCATCTGCATCCAGGTGGTGCCGCTCTTGGACCGGGTGCTGATCACGATGTCGCCGTCGCGGAACGGGAACCCGACCCAGCGGGCGCTGTCCTCGTCCACGGAGCGGTAACGGTGGGGTGACGCGGACATCGGGCGAGCTTAGTCGCCGAAGCGACAGCCAGGCAGCAGATTTTCGGCCCGGATCGTGTGGACGCATGCGAATGCCTGACTAGATTGAAGTATGGTGCCCGCCCACGGGGGCCGGGCGGCGGAACCGGTCTACCGCCCCATCCTCGCCAGCCGCCGACGCGGTGAGCTGGAAGCGTTGAACCACCTCGACCCCGCGGTCGCCCCGCTGCTCGCCCCGATCCTGGAGGTCAGCGCCGTCGACCGCTCCACCACTGACGCGCTGCGCCGCCTGCCGTCCGGCCTGCTGCCGGCCGTCGACGTCACCGCCCTGCCCGACTCGGCCGACACGGAGCTGGCCCGGTGGGGCGTACCGCTGATGCCGGTCATCGGGCTCGCGGAGAGTGACCGCCGGCTGGTCGCGCACGGCACGGCGGCCCGGGCGTACGCGCGGCGGGCGCTGGTCCGGCTGCGCGCCGCGCAGGACCGGGCGGGCCCGGACGCGGACACGACCGCCGTCGAGCGGATCTGGCGGCTCACCGGCCTCGCGCCGGAAGAGTGCGACCTGCTGGTGGACGCGGGCGACGTCTGCTGCCCGGCGGACGTGCGGGTGGCCGAGCCGCGGGTACGCCGGCTGCTGGACTGGGCCCGCCGCCACGCCTGGCGCTCGGCGACGGTGGCAGCCGGCGGTATGCCGCCGACGCTGTCCCGGCTGCCCACCGACGAGCCGGTCCGGCTGGAGCGCTGGGACTGGCAGCTCTGGCAGCGGCTGGCCGACGTCGGGGTGGACTACGGCGACTACGGCGTCGGTCCGGCGCGCTCCGACCCCGGCGACCCCGGCGACCGGACGCCCACCGTGCGGTACACCGCCGACGACGGCTGGTGGGTCTACCGCTGGTCGCGCCGTGGCGGCCGGGGCGACGACCGCTTCGCCGACCTGTGCCGCACGCTGGTGGCGGCGCCGCACTGGTCGAGCGCCGGAGCGGCGTTCTCCTGGGGCGACCACGAGTTGCTGCGCCGCGCCCGTCGGGGCGCCGGCGCCGGGTCGATCGCCAACTGGACGGCGTGGAGCACGTCGCACCACCTGGCGCACGTGCTCGCCACGTTGGTGCGACCGGACGACGCCGCAGGGCCCGGGCGGAACCCTCGGCCGGGCCCGCCGCAGCGAGGGCGATCGCTGCGGTGAGAACCGCCGTGAACGTGCTACCGCAGCCCGGTTTACCTGCTACTGCCGCTCGGTGAAACCGAACTGGATGATTCCCTCGTCGTCGACGGTGGCGTCCACCGAGGCGTCGCCGAGCAGCTCGGCGGCGTCCGGATCGAGGAAGATCCGGGCGCCCTGGTTGTCGACGACGTGGTCGCCCTGCTCCGGCTCGGGCACCAGTTCCACGGTGAGCGATCCGGCGTCGGCGTCGGCGGCGATCCGCACACCACCGTCCTCGGCCACGTCCTGCTGGTTGGCGAGGTCACGGATGACGAGCACGGCGTTGTCGGTCATGGTGAGCATTGGCGGAACTCCTCGTGGATTCTCGGCTCGCGGTCGGTTGTCGCGCAGACCGGACAGTTGGCCCGCGTACGAGCACGCGTGGGAGGCGACGGGAGGGACGGACGGTCATCGCCGTCGCATCGAATCGGGGCAGCTGACGGGCCCCGTCCCTGCCCACGGTGCCCGCTGCCGGGCGATCCGTCAAATAGAGCCGGATCAGTCGAGCACGGGGGCGGGGGCGAGCAACGAGCGGATCTCGTTGACTGCCGCGCGGCCCGCCCGGTTGGCGCCGATGGTGCTCGCCGAGGGGCCGTAGCCGATCAGGTGGACCCGGTCGTCGGCGACCACGCGGGTGCCGTCCATGACGATTCCGCCGCCCGCAGCGCGCAGCCCGAGCGGTGCCAGGTGGTCCAGCGCGGCGCGGAAACCGGTGCACCACAGGATGATGTCGGCGGGGACGAAACGCCCGTCGGCCCAGGCCACCCCGTCGGGTGTGATGCGGTCGAAGACGGGTAGCCGATCGAGCACACCACGCTCGCGCAGCCGGCGGATCTCGGGGGTGACCGGCAGTCCGGTCACACCCACGACGCTGCCCGGCGGGCGTCCGGCCCGTACCGCCGCGTCCACCCGGGCCACGGCGGCCCGGCCCAGCTCCGGGCCGAACTCGCCGTCGCTGAACTGCGGTGGCCGGCGGGTCACCCAGGTCGTGCTGGCCGCGACGGTCGAGATCTCCGCGAGGAGCTGCACCGCGGAGGTGCCGCCTCCGACCACCACCACCCGGCGGCCGGTGAACTCCGCCGGCCCCTGGTAGTCGGCGGTGTGCAGCTGTCGCCCGCCGAACGACGAGCGACCCGGGTAGTACGGCCAGAAGGGCCTGGTCCACGTGCCGGTCGCGTTGATCAGGGCCCGCGCGGTCCACCTGTCGTGGCCGGCGTCGACGTCGAGTCGGCCGTCCGGGCGGGAACGCACGGCACGGATCCGCACCGGCCGGCGGACCGGCAGGTCGAAGGCCCGCTCGTACGCGGCGAAGTAGGCGCTGACCGCTTCGGCGGCCGGGCGCTGGGGGTCGGCGGGAGGGAAGGGCATCCCGGGCAGGTCGTGGAAGCCGTGCACACGCTCCAGGCGCAGGGTCGGCCAGCGGTGCCGCCAGGCCCCACCCGGGCCGTCGTCACCATCGAGGACGACGAAGCCGTCGCCGGGAGCGAAACCGGTGCGGCGCAGGTGGTGAGCGGCGCTCAGGCCCGCCTGACCGGCGCCGATCACCACGACGTCGACGGAGTGGGTGTTCACGCGTTGTGTAACGCGATGTCCGGCTGCGCTGTGCCCACCGCGGGTCGTCGCCCTGCTCACAGCGCCGATTCCCCCATCGGTTCGCCCGAATTGTCCATACGCTGAGTGAATGGATGATGCCCGTCGCGCCGCTGCCGAGTTCCTCGGCACCCTGCTGCTGGTCTTCTTCGGCGTGGGCGCGGCCGTCGCCGCCCGGGTCCAGGGCGGCGTGGTGGTCGTCGCGCTGGCCTTCGGGTTCGTCATGCTGGCCCTCGTCTACACGATCGGCCCGCTCTCCGGCAGTCACGTCAACCCGGCGGTGACGCTCGGCGTGCTGCTGTCCGGCAAGATCTCGGTGATCGGCGCGGTGGCCTACTGGATCGCCCAGTTCGCCGGCGCGACAGTGGCCGGCTTCCTGCTCTGGGCGCTGACCCGCTGGGGTGACGTGGCGGACCAGACCGGGGCGCTCGGCTCGAACGGGTACGGCGCGCACATCAACCGGGGCGGCGCGGCCGTGCTGGAGATCGTGCTGACCTTCCTCTTCGTGCTGGTCATCCTGGTCGTGACGAGCCGCAGCGAGAACCCGGGCGTCGCGGGGCTGGCCATCGGCCTGGCCCTGGCGGCGACCCAACTGGTCGGCGTGACGCTGACCGGCGCCGCGGTCAACCCGGCCCGCGCCTTCGGTCCGGCCGTCTTCGAGGGCGGCACCGCGCTGCGCCAGCTCTGGGTGTTCATCGTCTTCCCGCTGCTCGGCGGGGCGCTCGCCGCGCTGGTGGCGCCGCTGGTGATGGGCGCGCAGCGGCACTACTGGGGCGGGCACGACAGGTCGGTCGGCCGACCGGGTAAACGCGAGCGGCAATAACCTTCGGCCGAGGCTCTTCTCTGGCGATTATCTTCGTGACAGCATCGACGCATGCATCGTCGTCTCTTTCCGCGCGCTGTCGCGCTGCTCGCGCTGGCCGTCACCGCGGCCACCGTCGGCGCGTCCGGCGCCACCGCCGAGTCGCCCACCCCCGCGACGACCCGACTGCGCGCCACCATCGACACGATCCTCGCCGACAGTCGGCTGGCCGGCGCACAGACGTCAGTGGTCGTCGTCGACACCAGCACCGGGCAGACGCTCTACGACCGCAACGGCGACCGGCGGTTGGTCCCGGCCTCCAACACCAAGTTGCTGACCTCGACCGCCGCCCTGGAGCTGCTCGGCCCCGGGCACCACTTCAGCACCGACGTCCACACCACCGGCAAGCGCCGCGCCGGTCTGCTCTCCGGCAACCTGTACCTGCGCGGCGGCGGTGATCCGACAATGCTCGCGGCCGACTACGACGCCCTGGCCGCGCAGGTCGCCGCCGACGGCGTCCGGGTCGTGACCGGCAACCTGATCGCCGACGACACCCGCTACGACCGCACACGGCTGGGCCCCGACTGGACCTGGGACGACGAGCCCTACTACTACGCGGCGCAGGTCTCCGCGCTGACCGTCGCGCCGGACACCGACTACGACGCGGGCACCGTGATCGTGCACGCCGCGCCGGCCGACCGGGCCGGCGCCAGGCCGGTGGTCAGCACCACGCCGCCCACCGGCTACGTCCGCATCGACAACCGCGCCGAGACCGTCAGCGAGGGCGAGACCTCGATCTCCATCGAACGCGAACACGGCGGCAACACGATCGTGGTGACCGGTCAGATCGCCGTAGGCGACGAGCCCGCCAGCGACTGGGTGACCGTCTGGGAGCCCACCGGCTACGCGGCCGACGTCTTCCGGGCGGCGCTGCACCGGCACGGCGTACGGGTGCTCGGCCGGACGGTGCTCGGCCAGCCCACCCCGGAGACGGCCCACCCGGTGGCCCGACACGACTCGATGAGCCTCGGTGAGCTGATGACGCCGTTCCTCAAGCTCTCCAACAACGGGCACGCCGAGGTCCTGACCAAGGAGATCGGCCGGGTGCTCTCCGGTGCCGGCACCTGGTCCGCCGGTCTCACCGCGATCAGCGAGTACGTCGCCGACACCGGGATGGACACCGGAACGCTGCGCCAGCGCGACGGCTCGGGGCTGTCCCGGCGCAATCTGGTGCCGGCGGCGGAGTTCGTCGACCTCCTGGCAGCCGTCCGGGCCGAGCCCTGGTTTCCCACCTGGTACGCCGCGCTGCCCATCGCCGGGCAGCCGGAACGGTTCGTCGGCGGCACGCTGCGCAGCCGCATGGCCGGCACCCCGGCGGCGGGCAACGTGCACGCCAAGACCGGCAGCCTCACCGGCGTCTCCGGGCTGTCCGGATACGTCACGAGCGCGGACGGCCACCTGCTGGCGTTCTCCATCCTGCTGAACAACTACCTGACGGCGTCGGTCAAGCCGCTGGAGGACCAGATCGCCGTGGCGCTGGCCGGCCATCGGGACGACGGCGCGAGCGCGGCACGGGTCGCGCCGCCCGCGGTGCCGGAGACGCCGCGTACGCCGGAGGGCGTGGAATGCTCCTGGGTCAAGCCGATCACCTGCTGACCGAGGGCCGGGAACCGCCCGGCCTGACTGCGGGGTCAGGCCGGGCGGTTCGGTGTGGGGGGCACCGCCGCGGGGTCGCCGCGCTCGTCGAGCGCGGCGATCTCGGCGGCCCGCAATCCACGCAGCGCCAGCACCCGGGTGCCCCAACGGTGCAGCCGGCACGGGTGCGGGCTGGCGTCGTTGCGGCAGACCACCCCGCCGGACCAGCGCCGGGGCGCGTGCACCACCACCGCGCGCACCGCGAACTGGGCGTCCTCGCCCGTCACGTACGGCGGCAGGGGAATGTCGCGGAGCACCTCGCCGGGCAGCTCATCGGCGCCGGAGAAGACGGCGGGACGGAACCGGTGGGCGGTACTGCTGCTCATCTGCGCTGCCTCCACAGTGGAAGGTGAGACGGGGACAGCAGAAAGTTACGTCGCTGTCGACCGAGGGCGACGGACAAACTGTCCCGCCACGTGGACGGTTCAGCGCAGCGCGACGGCCTGGAGTCCGACGTTGCCGCAGTGCTCGGTGAAGACCTTCTCGACGGTCCAGGTCAGCACCAACCGGGCGTTCTTCGGCAGCTCGAAGCGGATGGTGAACTGGGCGCTCTGGCTGGTGTACGGATCCTCCAGGCGTACGGTGCTGACCGGCCCCCCGGTGGACAGCCGGGCGTCCAGCCGACCCCGTGCCATCCAGATCCCGGCGTAGAGCTGAACGGTGCGCGGCGCCCCGCTGCCGGCGACCGTCAGCGTGAACCCGTTGCCCACGCCACAGGTGTAGACGCCGTTGGAACTGCCGCGATCGGACCGCTCGGGTGCGCCGTCGGACCAGCGGACGACCTCCTGATTGCCGTCCCAGCCGACCCGGGTGCCCTTCCCACCACCGTCGACGATCTCCCCGGAGCCGGCGCGCTTGCGAACGGTCGAGTTGCCGCCGCGCAGCCCCCAGTGCATCCAGTCACGGGTGCCCACGGCGGTGAGGTCGACCTCGGCGGGCACCTCGGCGCGGCTCACCGACAGCGGCGACGCCCCCGGCTTCTTCGGCGGCGGGGCGGGCGCGCTCGTCGACGGTGGCGGCTCGGGCGAGGGCGGCCGCTCCCGGGGGCGCAGACCGGGCTGCGCCGGCCCGGCATCGGTGGCGTGCCCGTCGGCGGCCGGAAGGGCGGACGGTCGGGTGGCTCCGGCGGGCACGCCACCCGAGCCACCGACCGGACCATCGTCCGACTCCGGGCCGGACCGCGTGCCGACGTACGCGACGAGCAGCACGAGGCAGACCAGTGCGCCAAGCCCTTCCAGCGCCCAGAGCCGCCGCTGTCGGGCGCGGGCGAGCCGGCGCAGCGCCCGGTGGTTCAGCCCGAGGGCGACGCTCCGCGGCCGGTGCGACGGCGGTCGGCCGGTCGACTCGTCCCCGGCCCGCGAATCCGCCCGCGTACGGTCCTCGTCCGCCACCGACCCCTCCAGTCCGCCGCCCGGCCACCACCGCACGCGACGGGATCGACCGTCCACTGTGGGTCGCTTCACGTTTGCACGGGCGTGGTCGACACGCTAAATCGGGACAGGCTGGCGTGTCCAGTCCGGATCGGGACGGTATGGGACGGCCGGCGATCCCGCGATCGATCGACCGGGAGCGACCCCGCGTCAGCCGATCCGGAAGCCGAGCGCCTGCGCAATGACGAGGGCCTGCTCGGCGTCCACGATGGCGCCGGCCCGTTCGACCGACGTCGGATCCAACGCGGTGAGGTCGCTGCGCCGCAGGTCGGCGCCGCCGAGGCGGCAGTTGTGCAGCTGTGCCCCGGAGAGGTCGACGCCGGTCACCGTGGCGCCGGTCAGGTTGGCCCCGGTGAGGTCGGCCTCGCGCATCCGCACGCCGCTCAGCCAGGCGGCGCGCAGGTCCGCGCCGGGCAGCGCGACGAACGACCAGTCGCCGCCGTCGACCCGCAACGGACGAAGCTCGCACTGGACGAAGCTGCTCCCGACCAGCTTGCAGCCGGTGAACTCGGCCTCGAAGAAGTTGCAGCGCCGGAAGACACAGCGGGTGAACGCCGAGTCGAGGTGCCGGGACGCGTTGAACTGCACGTTGCCGAACGTGCAGCCGGTGAAGACCGCACCACGGGTGACCGCCTCGGTCAGGTCCACGTCGAAGAACTCGCACGCCACGAACTGGCGGTCGGTCAGCTCCTCGGCGTACCAGTCCTCGTGGCGGAAGGTCATGTCCTCGGTCAACTCCGGCATCCGGCCAGGCTAGTGCCGCCCACCGACGCCTCGGGACGGCCCGGTGGGGGCGGCCCCTTCCGGCGGGGGCGTACCGGCGAGTAGGTTCGGCGACGTGAGTGTGGCGCGGAGCAAGGACCCCGATCAGATCGGCTTCGACCCGGCGCGGCTGGCGCGGATCGACGAGCACTTCGGCGGGTACGTCGACGACGGCCGGCTGGCCGGCTGGCAGGTGGTGGTCACCCGGCGCGGCGAGGTGGCGCACTCCTCGACGTACGGCCTGCGAGATCGGGAGTCGGGCGCCCCGGTCGAAGCCGACACGCTCTGGCGGATCTACTCGATGACCAAGCCCGTCACCTCGGTCGCCGCCATGATGCTGTGGGAGGAGGGCCGCTTCGAGCTGACCGACGAGATCAGCCGCTGGCTGCCCGAGTTCGCCGACCTGCGGGTCTACTCGAAGGGCTCGGCGCTCAAGCCGTACACCGTGCCGGCGACCGAGCCGATCCGGGTCTGGCACCTACTCACCCACACCGCCGGCCTGACGTACGGCTTCATGCAGACCTCGGTGGTCGACGGGCTCTACCGGGCGGCCGGCTACGACCTGTACCCGCCGGCGGACGTCGACCTGGCCACCGCCTGCGCGGCCTTCGGCGAGCTGCCTCTGCTCTTCCAGCCCGGCACCGCCTGGGGTTACTCGGTCGCCACGGACGTGCTCGGCCGGCTGGTCGAGGTGGTCTCCGGGCAGAGCCTGGACGCCTTCTTCGCCGATCGGATCTTCGGCCCGCTGGGCATGACGGACACCCGCTGGTGGGTCGAGGGCGACGAGGCCGAGCGGCTGGCGGCGCTCTACGCACCGGATCCGCGTAGCGGGCGGGCGGTCCGCTACGACCGGCTCGGCACGCTCGCGCACCACAAGCCCGGCCTGCTCTCCGGCGGCGGTGGCCTGATCTCCAGCGCCGCCGACTACCACCGGTTCACCCAGATGCTGCTGCGCGGCGGCGAGCTGGACGGCGTACGCCTGCTCGGGCCGCGCACGGTGCGTTTCATGACCCGCAACCACCTGCCCGGCGGGCAGGATCTGGGCACCCTGTCCACCGGCGGCTTCGCCGAGACCACCCTCGACGGGATCGGCTTCGGCCTCGGCTTCGCGGTCGTCGAGGACCCGATCCCGAGCCGGGTGCCGAGCAGCGTCGGCGAGTACTACTGGGGCGGGGTCGCCAGCACGGCGTTCTGGGTGGACCCAGCCGAGGAGATCACCGCGCTGCTGTTCACCCAGCTCATGCCGTCGAGCACGTACCCGCTGCGCTCCCAGCTGCGCCAGCTCGTCTACGCCGCCCTGGTCGACTGACCGGTGCGGGCCCGTCGACACGGCGGGCCCGCACCGCGGCTCAGCCGAGCTGCTGCGCCTGGATCGCGCGGATCTTCGCCGGCCGGGTGGCGGAGAGGTTCGAGATCAGGTACGCCCGCACACTGCCGTCCGGGGACACCGCCCACAGATCAACCACGCCGTCGGCGTTCAGGTCGGCGGCGACGAGGCTGCTGATCGCGGCACCGGTGTTCCAGCCCGAGGCGAGCCGGTACTGGGTGTAGGCGAGCGCGCCGGTCCCGTCGCCGTTGTCGGTCATCGTCACGCCCTGCCACAGGTACAGGTCGCCGGTGGTGGCGTTGCGCAGCACCAGGGCCACGCCCGAAGCCAACTCGGTGCTGGCCAGGGTCCAGTTCTGCCAGTCGCTGCCGCCGGTCGGGGTGGTGGTGTTCAACGCCACCCTGAAGTAGAGGCCCGCCGCCCAGACGCTCGGGTAGTAGGCCAGTCGGTAGCCGTTCGTCGTGTCGCCGACGATCCCGAGCAGGTCGGGGATGTCGTCGCCGACGCCGTCCGCCACGTACCCGTTGACGAGCTGGATCGGGGCGTTGCCGTAGTCGTCGGCCAGGAATTCGCGCGCGAGACTGACCGAGGCGTTGTAGGGCTTGGCCATCGTGCCGTCGCCGACACCCTTGATGATGACGCCGCCACCGGCGTTGTCGCCACCCGGGTAGTAGGCCAGAAAGTCCTGGTTCGCGGTGCCGAAGAACCTGCCGGTGATCATCTGGGCGCCGTCGAAGTCGGCCGGCGATTCGTTGCCGGTGACGCCGTTGCCGTAGATGCCGATGTTCACCGCCGGGACCTTCACCCGGCCGGTGCCGACGCCGGTGGTCGCGTTGATCCGGCCCCGCGCCGCCCAGACGCCGGAGTCGAGGCCCGTCGTGGTGCCGCCGGCGGTCACCAGGTCCGGTACGCCGTCACCGTTGAGGTCCTTGTCGACCGGGCCGGTGACAGCGGTGGTCGGCGTGCTGATCGGTGCGGCCTGAGCCGGCAGGGCGGGGACGACGGCGAGCGCCAGGGCGGCAGGCATTGTCCAGGCGAGCAGCCGGCGACGGGCGGAGAGGTGCTTCATGGATTCCCCGTTCAGGTCAATGGATCTTGCTCGGCTCACCGTAGTCGATCCACGCCAGTCCGACGTTCCCCCGAACGCCCCGCGGGTTTCGTCATTACGGCATCGCCGGGGCGAGTCGGCCCTAGCCTGGGCTGGTGAGCACCATCGTCGTGTTTGGCGCGGGCGGCACCGCCGGGTCGCGGGTCACCGCCGAGGCGGCCGACCGTGGGCACCGGGTGATCGCCGCGGTCCGCCGCCCGGAGGCCACCTCGTACCTGCCGGCGGGGGTGCGGACGGTCACCGGCGACGCCACCAGCGAGCGCAGTGTCCGGGATCTGGCCCCGGAGGCGGACGCGCTGGTGGTGGCGATCGGCGGCGGCGAGCGCGGGCTGTGGCGCAGCGCCGCCGAGAACCTGGTGACCACCCTGCGGTCGATGCCGGCCGCACCGCGGATCATCCACCTGGGCGGCGGGTCCACCCTGCTCACGCCCCGTGGCACCCGCATCCTCGACGAGCCGGACTTCCCGGAGCAGTATCGGGACGCGGCGCTGGGCCAGGCCGACGCCCTGGACTACTACCGCACCGCCGCCGACGGGGTGAGCTGGACCTACGTCTCACCGCCGCCGCTGGAATTCCACCCCGGCGAGCGCACCGGGCATTACCGCACCGGCACCGACCAGCCGGTCACCGACGACCAGGGCCGGTCGGTGCTCACCTACGAGGACCTGGCGGTCGCGATCGTCGACGAGATCGAGCAGCCCCGGTACGTCAACGCGCGGTTCACCGCCGCGTACTGACGATTGCCGCAACCGACTGTCGAGCCGCCGAACCGACCTCCCCTCGCCCCCTGTAGAGCTGCCCCAGATATGGGGCACGACGGACGCGCCGCCGTCGTCGCCCGCCCCATATTCGGGGCAGCTCTACAGCACGCCAACCCATCCGGCGGGTGCGGGCGCGCTCAGGGGTTCGAGCGCCGCCGGGCCTGGGGTGGCGGTCACCGCCGCATACTGAGTAGGCGCGGTCAGTCGGCGAGGCGGGCCGGGAAGCCGCCGGTGGCGATGGGGCCCCAGGCGTCGATGGTGACCCGGATCAGCGACTTGCCCTGGCGCACCATGGCCGCCCGGTAGTCGTCCCAGTCCGGGTGCTCGCCGGAGATGCTGCGGAAGTACTCGACCAACGGCTCCAGCGCCTCGGGCAGGTCCAGCACCTCAGCGGTGCCGTCGAGCTGCACCCAGGGGCCGTTCCAGTCGTCGGACAGCACACAGGCCGAGACCCGGGGGTCACGACGGATGTTGGTCACCTTCGCCCGCTCGGGGTAGGTGGACACGACGAGCCGGCCCTGGCCGTCGATGCCGGCGGAGACCGGGGAGGACTGCGGGCGGCCGTCGGCCCGGGTGGTCATCAGCACGACACGGTGCCGAGGCCGGAGGAAGTCGAGCAGGGTGTCCCGGTCGACCCGGGTGTTCTTCGCGATGCTGGGCGCCATCACTCGTTCCTACCAGGGTGGCCACCGACCAGCGGCGGCAGGTCGGCCGGGCGGCAGGGCGGCAGGTCGGCAGGTCGGCAGGTCGGCCGCGGCCGATCAGCGGGGGCCGGCAGCGGCGCGGGGCACCGCCTGGGTGGGCACGCGGGGCCGGCCGGCCGGGCGCCAGGCCCGGCCGTTGGCATAGATCACCCGAAAGCCGAGGTACGACGCCAGCGGTGCCCAGTGCGCGGAGCCCATCCGCAGTTCGGCGGCATTGTGCCGCTGCCCGTTCGCCAGCACGTCGAGCAGGACGGTTTCGAAGGCGGCCGATTCGACCCAGTCGACGTCCCGGGTGAAACCGCAGATCAGGGCGGCCCCGGTGACCTCCAGGAACTCGCGCAACACCGCGTCCGACGCGCGTAGGACCGAACAGCTGCCGAAATAGAGCCGGCGTCCCTCGCAGCGGCCGGCCATCAACTCGGCCACCTCGTTCAGCTCCACCGACTGCCAGTCGGTGAGGCAGAGCCGGCTCGGCTCGCCGTGCATGGCGAAGAAGCCGACGCGGTGGTCGGCGTACTGCTTGAGCAGCCAGCGGTCCAGGAAGTAGAACAGCTCGTCGCGGGTGGCCGCGTCCTTGTGGATGAAGCGGATCTTGCCCAGCCGCTCCAGCAGTTCGAGGGTGGGCAGCACGGAACCGCGTTCGTTGAGGTCGCGGTGCCACTGACCCTCGACACAGAAGACGCCACCGCGTGCCACGTGCACCTCCGCCAGTCCGTCGCCCGGGACTGACGTTACCGGCCCCCGACGGGCGAAGAACATCACCCTGGGTGTGGCCGAATGCGACGTTCGGTGTGGTTCTTGCGCCGCCGGGTCGATCAGGGGGAAACGGCTGTTTCGCAAATCAGTCGAATTCACAGCCGACGCCCAGAAACAACGAATCGTGAGGACAATTCCCGTTAATCGCCGCGTAGCGCACGGATCAGTGCGAGGGTGGAAATCACGGGACGTCCCGGTCGATGTCCCGAAGCAACCCCATTCGCTCTCCTATCGGGAGGACTTCTGTGCGCGTAAACACCTTGAAGCGAGTTGCTGTCGCTTTCGCCCTGGCACTGCCCGGGGCAGCGATCGCATCGGTGGTCGCCGCGCCGGCAGCGTACGCGGACGGCTGCTACACGTGGAACCGCAACCTGTACCAGGGGCGCTCCGGCGACGACGTCCGTCAGCTGCAGATCCGGGTCGCCGGCTGGGCCGGCTACCGGGACATCGTGGAGAACGACGGTCGCTACGGACCGAAGACCGCCGCCGCGGTCAAGCGGTTCCAGCAGGCATACGGGCTACGCGCCGACGGCATCGCGGGGCCGCAGACCTACGCCAAGCTGTACCAGCTCCAGGACGACGACTGCACACCCGCGCACTTCACCTACAACGAGTTGGACAACGGCTGCGGCGGCAGCGGGTGGAGCGGCGGTCCGCTGTCGGCGGACCAGACGAAGCAGAACGCGCTGCGCACCATGTGGAAATTGGAGGCGCTGCGCAAGAGCCTCGGCGACAAGCCGCTGAACGTGTCGAGCGGATTCCGCAGCCGCGCCTGCAACAACCAGGTCGGTGGCGCGTCGGACAGCCAGCACCTGTACGGCAACGCCGCCGACGTCACCTCGCGGACGTCCTCGCTCTGCCGCGTGGCCAAGAGCGCCCGTGACAACGGCTTCAGCGGGATCTACGGACCGGGCTACCCCGACCACGACGACCACGTGCACGTCGACTCGCGGCGCGAAAACAGCAGCGACCGCAGCTCGAACACGACGAGCTGGTCCGCGCCGGACTGCGGCGTCGGCGCCGGTAACGACTGAACGAGCCGGCCGGTGTGACGTCGGCCCGGCGCGGGTGGGGAATCTCCGCGTCGGGCCGACGTCGTGTCGCCCCGGACAGGGCGGGCGGGGGTAACGCCGTTCAGCTAGCCCGGGGCCAGCGCGGCGCGGTGACGGGGGGAGTCACCGGCCGGCCGGCAGAGGCAGGTCGTACCCCCGCAGGGGTGACCCGCGCGGCCTGGTGTCGCGCCGGCAGCCCAGCGCGGCCGGGAGCCGGCGCCGGATAGCCGGCGGTCGCCGCCGGCCGGGCGCCGGTGGGACGCGCGGACGACGGCCCGGTCGCGGTGAACGGGAAGGGCACGTGCACGAACGGGTTGCCGTGCTGGATCAACGCCTCGATCTGCCGCTCGTTGAGCCCGTGTGTCTCCAGAACCCGACGCCCCCACCGGTGCAGTCGGCACGGGTAGGAGGCGCCGTCGTTGCGACACAGCGGCCCGGTCGGCCACTCCTCGGCGGTGTGCACGACCACCGCCCGGACCGCGAGCCGGACATCCTCGGGTGTCAGTGGCGCCGGCAGTGGCACCTCACCCAGCACCTGGTCGATGGGATCCGTCGACTGCTCACCAACACGCACGGCAGGCCTCCCGCAGCTCGGCAGCGGTACGGCGGATTCACCGCACCGACATCCTCGGGCAGTGGTACGGCCGGCATCGGATGAAAGTTCAACCCCCGGCCCCCTAATCGTCCCCCTAACGGGCGCTCAGACGAGGTCGGCGTCGTGCACGAGCAGGGCCACCTGGACCCGGTTGTTGAGATCGAGCCGGGTCAGCAGCCGGGAGACGTACGCCTTCACCGTCGCCACGCTCATGAACAACTCCCCCGCGATCTCCGCGTTGGTGCGGCCCCGCCCCAGCGCGACCGCCACCTGACGCTCCCGCTCGCTGAGCCCGCCGAGCAGCCGCAGCGCCCGCTCGCGACGCGGATCCGGTCCGGCCAGACCCGGGGCGGCGGCGGTCACGTGGTCGATCAGCGTGCGGGTCACCGTCGGGGAGAGCGTCGCCTCCCCCGCGGCCACCCGGCGTACCGCGTGCACGATGTCCGCTGGGGGGGTGTCCTTGAGCAGGAAACCGGCCGCGCCGGCGCGCAGCGCCCGCAGCACCTGCTCGTCGGCGTCGAAGGTGGTCAGCACCAGCACCTCCGGCGGGTTCGGTCGCGCGCGGAGCGCCTCGGTGGCGGTGAGCCCGTCGACCCGGGGCATCCGGATGTCCATCAGGACCACGTCCGGGGCGTACGCGGCGATCGCCGCCGGAACCTCGCCGCCGTCGGCCGCCTCGCCCACCACCCGCAGGTCCGGCAGGCCGCCGAGGATCATCGAGAGCCCCGCCCGGACCAGCGCGTCGTCGTCCACGATCAGCACCCGCACCGGCGCGGTGGCCTCCCCGGCCCCGCCGGACGGCCCGGTCACGCCGGCCACGGCAGCCAGGCGGCCAACCGGAAGTCGCCAGCCTCGTCCCGCCCGTGCGCCAACCGGCCTCCGGCCAGGGTGACCCGCTCGGTGATGCCGACCAGCCCGGTGCCGGCGCCCGGCAGACCGCCGGCACCCGGCGGTTCAGCCCCGGCCGGCGTGCCCAGCGGCCACCGGTTGGAGATCGCCACGGTCAGCCCGGCGCCCGGACCACCGGCCACGTCCACGGTGACGGCCGCGCCGGCCGCGTGCTTGCGCGCGTTGGTCAGGCCCTCCTGCACGATCCGGTACGCGGCCCGCCCCAGCGCCGCCGGCACGGCCGCCGACGCGACGACGGTGTCGGTGACGTTCACCCGCATCCCGGCCGCGCGCGACTCCGCGATCAGGGCGGGCAGGTCGGCGAGGGTGGGCTGCGGCGGCTCGGGGGCGTCGCCGACGTTGCCGCCGTCGGCGCGGAGCACACCGATGACCTCCCGCAGGTCCTGCAGGGCGGCGTGGGCGCTGCCCCGGATCACCCCGGCGGCCCGGGCGACCTCGTCGGCCGGCGCGTCGGGGCGGAACTCCAACGCGCCCGCGTGCAGGCTCAGCAGCGAGATCCGGTGGGCCAGCACGTCGTGCATCTCCCGGGCGATGCGGGTGCGTTCGAGGTGCCGGGCCTGGGCGACCCGCAACTGCTGCTCGGCCTCGGCCCGCTCGGCCCGCTCCCGCAGCGACACGATCAACTGTCGCCGGGCCCGGACGAACATCCCCCAGGCCAGCACGGCGATCGTGATCACCGCACCCCACGCCACGGTGGCCCAGTACGGCCAGCTCGGGTCCGGGCGCGTCCAACTGAAGACCAGGTTGGTGACGAGGCCGGCACCGGTGAGCGCGATCGCGACGGCGGTGCGGCGGTGCACCACGACGGTGAAGTAGAAAATCAGCAGCGGGACGGCCGCGGCCAGCGAGAACGCGCTCAGCGGCAGGGTGGCCACCGCCAACCCGAGCGGCCACCGTCGCCGCACCCAGAGCAGCCCGCAGCAGGCCAGCCCGAGCAGCGCGTCCACGCCGACCATCCAGTCGTGCGGCAGCGGAATCGCCGTCTCCGGAGCGGGCGACAGGGCGTCCACGGTGGTGAACAGCACCCAGAGCAGCCCGGCCAGGAACGCGAGGCCGTCCACGACCCAGTCGCGGGTGGTGCGGCGCGGGTGTGCCCGGTCACGTTCGCCCGGCACGACCAGCTCCCCCGGCAGCAGCCAGGGGTGTTCCGGGACGGCGAGGCTGGTCACGCGCCCATGCTAGGCAGCAACGGGCACCGGCAGCCAGCTACCAAAGTATCGACCGGAGCGTCGACCAAGGTCGGTACGGCACCGACCGGCGGCCGCAGCGGATGGCCGGGTGGCGCGGGCACGCTCGTCGGCATGATCACCGTGGAGAACCTCACCAAGCGATACGGGCCACACCCGGCGGTGGACGACGTGTCGTTCCAGTGCGAACCGGGCACGGTCACGGGCTTCCTCGGCCCCAACGGCGCCGGCAAGTCGACCACCATGCGGATGATCTGCGGGCTCACCGCGCCGACGGCCGGCCGGGCCACCGTCTCCGGGCGCCCCTACCGCGACCTGCCCAACCCGGGGCGCGAGGTCGGGGTGCTGCTGGACGCCTCCGCCCAGCACGCCGGGCGCACCGGCCGCGAGGCGTTGACGCTGTCCGCGTACACCATGGGGTTGGACGGGCGCGAGGTCGCCGCGAAGCTCGACCTGGTCGGGTTGAACGCGGTGGCGGCGAAGCGTCGGGTACGGGCGTACTCGTTGGGCATGCGCCAGCGGCTCGGGCTGGCGCACGCGCTGCTCGGCGACCCCCGGGTGTTGATCCTCGACGAGCCGGCCAACGGCCTGGACCCGGAGGGGATCTTCTGGATGCGCGGCCTGCTGCGCGACTTCGCCGACCGGGGCGGCACCGTGCTGCTCACCTCCCACCTGCTGCGCGAGGTGGAGGCGGTCGCGGACCGGCTGGTGGTGATCGGGGGCGGCCGGATCGTGGCCCAGGGCGACAAGAACGAACTGCTCGCCGGCGGCGGCACGCTCGTGCGGGCCCGCGACGGCGCGGCACTGCGCCGGGCACTGGGCGCGGCGGGTCTGAGCGCCACCGACGGCACCGACGGGCTGCTCGTGCAGGCCGACGCCGAGACGGTCGGCCAGGCCGCCGCGGACGCGGGCGTCGCCCTGGCCGAGCTGCGCCCCGCCGGCAGCGGTGGCCTCGAACAGCTGTTCCTCACCCTCACCGCCGGCGAGTCCACCAAGGAGGCCGTCCGATGACCACCACCATCGCACCCGCCGCCGGCGCCGTCGCGCCCCGGCAGCACCCGGCGGTACGCCGTCCGTCGCTGCTCCGGCTCACCGCCGTGGAGCTGCGCAAGCTCGTCGACACCCGGGCCGGCCGTTGGCTGCTGATCACCATCGGCCTGGTCACCGCCGTGATCGTCACGCTCCAGTTGATCTACGCCAAGGACGCCGACCAGGCGTTCCTCGACTTCTTCGTCCCGTCGCTGCTGCCGGTGTCGGTGCTGCTGCCGGTGCTGGGCATCCTGTCGATCACCAGCGAGTGGTCGCAACGCACCGCCCTCACCACGTACGCCCTGGTGCCCCGCCGTGAGCGGGTGATCGGGGCGAAGCTGATCGCCGTGCTGCTCACCGCGCTCGCCTCGGTGCTGGCCAGCCTGGCCGTCGCCGCCGTCGGCACGCTCGTGGCGTCCGCCACCGGCGGCGCGGGCACCTGGCAGTTCGACTGGTCGCTGCTGCTGAACGCGGCGATCCTCCAGGTCGCCAGCGTGCTGATGGGTGCGGCCTTCGGTCTGTTGCTGCTCAATCCACCGCTGGCGATCGTGGGGTATCTGCTGCTGCCCACCCTGTGGGCGGTGCTCGGCGAGATGGTCCGGCCCCTGCGCGGCCCATCCGGCTGGCTGGACACCAACAAGACGATGGAACCGCTGTTCAGCAGCGACGCGCTCACCGGTGAGCAGTGGGGGCGGATGGCGGTGTCCCTGCTGGTCTGGATGGTCCTGCCACTGGCCGTCGGCATGGTCCGGACGCTCCGCCGCGAGGTGTCCTGACCATGGACCTGGCCGGCTACCGTCCGCGCACCACGGTCAGCGGCGGGCCGCTGGAGCTGGCGGTCCTGTGGGGTGGTTTCCCGCTGCTCGGCGCGGGGGCCGGATGGCTCCTCGCGGCGACGACAGGCTGGCTCGCCCGGCTGCCCTGGGTGCCGTTCAGCGACCTCGTCGAGTGGCTGGACCGGCTGCCCGAGCCGCAGGCCACCGCCGGCACGATCGCCGTGGGCGCCCTGGCCGGCCTGGTCCTCGCCGGGATCGGCACCGCCGAACGGCTGATCGTCAGCGTCGACGCGGCGCAGGTCCGGCTGCGCCGCGCCGACCAGAACCGGACCGTCGCACGCGCCGACACCCGGGTCGTCTTCGTCGCCGACAAGCACCTGGTGCTGCTCGACCCCGACGGGGCGGAACTGGTCCGGGAGTCGACGGACCTGCCCGCCGCCCGGCTCGCCGCCGCGTTCCGCGCGCACGGCTGGGCCTGGGCGGACGACGATCCCCACCGGTTGGCGTACCGGCTGTGGGTGCCCGACCTGCCCGGTCTGCCCGCCGGCGCGGACGCGCTGCTGCGTGCCCGGGAGCGCGCCATCGAGCGGGACCGCCGCGACGACGCCCGGGAGCTGCGGCGGGAGCTGGGCCGGCTCGGGGTGGTGCTGCGCGACGAGGGCAAACGCCAGTACTGGCGGGTCGTCGTCCCCGGTGCGGGACAACCGACTTCGGCCGAGCGGGAGCGGGAGGGGCGGTAGCGTCTGTCCCAGGAGATCCTGGGAGCGCGCGATGACCGAGCAGCAGCCGTACCGGGTGGTGTCCCGACACCCCGGCTTCGAGCTGCGCCGCTACCCGGCTCACCTGGTGGCCGAGGTGCAGATCCAGGCGTCGTTCACCCGGGCCCCGATCGAGGCGTTCCGGCCGCTGGCCGCCTACATCGGGGGCGCCAACCGGGCCCGGCACCCGATCGGCTCGGCCGGGCCGGTGATGTCGGCGGCCAGCGACTCGGAGAAGATCGCCATGACCGTGCCGGTGGTCCAGATCGAGGGTGAGCGGCCGGGCGCGTACCTGATCCAGTTCGTCATGCCGGCCACCTTCACCACTGCCACCCTGCCCGAGCCGGTGGACACCCGGGTGCGCATCCGCGAGGTTCCGGCACGCCTGGCGGCGGCGATGCGGTTCTCCGGGCGGTGGACGGAGCAGGCGTTCAGTCAGCGGGCCACCATGCTCGGCCGGTCGGTGACCGCGGCCGGGCTGCAACCGACCGGCGCGATCCGGTACGTGCGCTTCGACCCGCCGTGGAAGCCGTGGTTCCTGCGCCGCAACGAGGTCGTGCTGCCGGTCGTGGAGTAGCTAGCGCGCGTGCCGCCGCCACACCGGCCGACCGCCCGGCCAGTCCCACGCCAGCAGGGTGACGCCGGTGAGCAGCACCCCGCCGAGCGCGATCATCGGCAGGATGCGCGGGCCGGGCGGGACCGTCCGGCCCAGCGCGACACCGCCGACGGCGACCGCGCCGAGCCCGACGGCCAGCAGACAGCGGCCCCGGGTGCGGGCCGGTGCCGCCGCCAGGGCGACGACGACGGTCAGGGCGACCAGGAGTACGCCGGTGGCGAAGGCCGCCGGCGTCAGCTCCGGCTCCCGGTCGGTCGGTGACTCGATGCCGGCGGCCACCACCGCCAGCACCCCTGCCACGCAGGCCGTGCCGGTCAACACCCGCCGGTCGGTGGTGGGGGGCCTGCCGCGGTCCCGCCACGCGAGGACGGCCGCCAGCACCCCGAGCACCGCCGCACCGGAGACGGCGAGCAGGATGGTCGACCCCGTGCCGCCCGGGTCGGCCCGGTCGATCGCCACGTCGGCCGCGATCCAGAGCCCGCCGAGCACGACCGCCGGAGCGCTCCACCGGAGCTGCCCCCGGCCGGCCAGCAGCAGCCCGAGCACGATCGCGACGATCGCCACGAACCGCAGATCCCGTGCCCAGTAGGCGTTGTTGCCCGGCAGCCGCTCCGACCACGGGCCGATCGGCTCGGTCAACGGTTGCCACACCGTCATGCCGACCGCCCAGAGCAGCACGGCGGCGGCACTCAGGAGCAGCCCGACCGGGCGCGCGAATCGCATCCGTCGACGGTAGCGGCCAGGGCGGCCTGTCGGGGGGCGCCGCTTGTCGTACACGAAACGGGCCTGGTGGCTCCCGGCGGACCGTGGCCGCCCGACCTACGCTGAGCCGGTCGGCCGTGCACCCAGGAGGAGCCATGACCCGGTACGTCGCGCTGCTGCGCGGAGTCAACGTCGGCACCACCCGCCTCGCCATGGCCGACCTGCGCCGGATCGTCACCGACCTCGGGCACGAGGACGTCGCGACGTACCTGCAGAGCGGCAACGTGGCCTTCAGCAGCACCGTGCGCGACGCGGAGAAGCTGGCCGCCGGCATCGAGCGGGCGCTCGCCGACGAGCTGGGGCTGACCGTGCCGGTGCTGGTCCGCAGCGGCCGGGAGTTGGCGGCGGTGGCGGGTGGCAACCCGTACGCCGAGGTCGAGGACGATCCGAAGCTCCTGCTGGTGGCCTTCCTGGCGACCCCTCCGACAAAGGCCACGGTGGACGCGCTCGCCGTGCCCGGCGGCGAGAACGTGTCGTTCACGGTGACCGGTCGGGAGGTCTTCCTGCACTTCCCCGACGGCGGCTACGGCCGGACGAAGTTCACCAACGCCTACCTGGAGAAGAAGCTCGGCGTGGTGGCCACCACCCGCAACTGGAAGTCGGTGCGCGCCCTGGCGGAGCTGGCCGCCGGCTGACCGGGCGGGCGCGGGCGCCCGCCCGGGACCGGTCAGAAGTGGTACGCGGTCTCGTACTCGGGCACCAGCACCCGGCTGCGCGGCGAGATCCGACGCACCGCCGCGATCATCTCGTCGAGCCGGTCGCGGTCGGCCGGCGCGACGACCGGCGGGTTCCGCAACGGCGTCTCGAAGTTGTCCCAGTGCACCGGCACCACGACCTTCGGGTAGTCCAGACCGGCCAGCAGCCGGGGCAGGTAGTCGCCGGTGGTGGTGGCGCTCTGCATGGCCACCATCGCCACGTCCGGCGCCAGCCCGGTCAGGTTGCGCTCGGCGACGTCGCTGGCTCCGGTGAAGTAGACCGACGGGCCGCGCTCGACCCGCAGCAGGTAGCCCAGCGTGTCGCCCTCCGGGAGGTCGGCGATGGTCGCCGGTCGCGCCGGCTGGCTCACCCGCACTCCGGGGAAGGCCACGGAGTACGACGCGTTGCGGCTGTGCAGCGTGCCGACCACCTCGACGCTGTGGTCGCCGAAGTCGAGCACCTCCCCGCCCTTCACGGCGATGAGCTGCGTCGACGGCACCCCGTAGGCCAACCCCAGGTGGTACGCGGTGAGCGTGCCGAACACCCGCGCGCCGGTACGCGCCGCGATGTACGGGACGTCCATGTAGTGGTCCCAGTGGGTGTGCGTGACCAGGATGGTCGTGGCCTTCTCGACGCGCGGGTCGATCACGTCGGCGCGCACGGTCAACGGGGTGTCCGTCGTGAACGCGCCGGAGAACAGCCCGGTGTCGATCCGGCTGAGGAACGGGTCGACCAGGACGGTCCGGTCGGCGATGTCGATGCGCCAGCCGGCCGTACCCCACCAGCGGAAGCTGACCGCGCCGGTGCGGCGGCGTTCGGGCGTCGGCGCGGCGGCCGGCGGCGCGGCCTGGGCCGGGGTGGTCGAGGTGGCGGCGAGGCCGCCGGCCGAGACCAGGGCGGTGGTGGCTGCGGCGTCCCGCAGGAAGCGACGGCGGTCGAGGTTGGACATGCGGATCTACTCCCCGTGCTCGGTTGATCGGTCGGCACGAGCCAACCAGCGCCACCGCGTCCCGGTCCAAGATCGAACGCTGTCAGCTCCCATATGGCATGGCATATCGTGCCTGCTCAACGACTGCCCTTCGGCGCTCGGACGCCCGGAAACTCAGTCGCCGCGCAGCGCCTCGACGGCCGTGCGGGCGGCCGTTCCCATCGCCAGGTCCACGTCGATCCGGCGCGGGGTCAGCTCGTCGGCGCGGGCGAAGACGGCGATGGCGTACCGGCCGCCGTCGGGATATTCGGCGACGCCGGCCTCCAGGTGCAGGCCGGGCAGGGTGCCGGTCTTGCCGGAGACCCGGACGCCGGGCGGGAAGCCGGCGGCCAGCCGGGTCCAGAAGAGCTGCCGGGCCATCCAGCCGCGGACCATCGCGCAGGCCGCCGGCGGCCCGGCCTCGTCCCGCCAGATCAGGGTGAGCAGCCGGGTGATCTCCCGGGCGGTGCTGCTGGTGGTGTGCGCGGGGTCGAAGACCCGCATCGCCTGGACCCGCTCCGCCGGCAGCGTCGGGAAGATCCGGGCGAACTCCGCCTCGGTCCGCGCCCCCACGTCGGCGAGCATCATCTCGACCAGCTCCCGAGGACCGCCGAGAACGCGGGTGCGGGTGAGGCCCAGCTCGGCGGCGAGCATCGGCAGCAGGTCCGGGCCGACCCGGCGCAGCAGCAGGTCGGCGGCCGTGTTGTCGCTGACCGACATGGCGAAGTACGCGAGGTCGCGCAGCGACACCTCGGCGTCGTCGACGCAGCCGGCCAGCCCCCACCCGCCGAGCCGGTCGGCGGCGGTGACCAGGACCCGTTCGGTGGGGTCGAGCTGGCCGGCGTCGACCTGCCGGGCGAACTCCAGCACCAGCAGGATCTTGAAGATCGACGCGATCACCACCTGCTCGTCGGCCCGCACCCCGACCTGCCGGTCCACCGCGTCCGGGTCGACCGCGTCCACGGCGTCCAGGTCCACGGCGTCCAGGTCCACGGCGTGCAGGCTGGCGGTCACCCCGACGCCCGCGAAGATGGCCTCGATCCGCTCCCTGACGTCCACCCGGGCACGGTATCCAGTGGCGGTGCTCCGCCGCTGGCGTAGGGTCCGGGCCGTGGACCTGCTCCGGCACCTGCGGCACTTCGTGGTGGTCGCCCACGAGCTGCACTTCGGGCGGGCGGCGGATCTGCTCGGGATGGCCCAGCCGCCGTTGAGTCAGTCGATCCAGCGGCTGGAACGGGAACTCGCGGTCGAGCTGTTCGACCGCTCCCGCCGCCAGGTGCGGCTCACCACCGCCGGCGGTCTGCTGCTCGCCGAGGCGGAGGAACTGCTCGCCGGCGAGGGCCGGCTGCGCAACCTCATGGGGCAGGTCCGCGCGGGCGAACTGGGCATCCTGCGTGCGGGTGTGCCGCCGGAGACCCCGGCGGTGACGCTGCGCGCGCTGCTGGACCAGCTCACCGGCCGGGCGCCCGGCCTGGACGTGGAGTTGCACGAGCTGACCACCGCCGAGCAGGTGCGGATGCTCACCGAGCGGCGGTTGGACGTGGGGCTCGTGCACCATCCGGTCGAGGCGGACGGGCTGCGCTTCGGCGCCCCGGTGGACGTACCCCTGGGGGTGTTGCTGCCGCGGACCTCGCCGCTGGCCCGCGGCCGGGAGGTGCCGCTCGCGGCGCTGGCCGGCCTTGACCTGGTGGCCGCGCCCCGGGCCACCGCGCCGGGCTGGCACGACCACCTGCTCACGGTGTGCCGGCGGCACGGGTGGCGGCCGGAGCGGGTGCGGCCGGCGCGCAACCCGGAATTCCTGTTCGGGCTGGTGCTGGCCGGCGGTGGGGTGGCCGTGGAGCCGGCGACGCTGGCCCGCCGGGAACCCCGGATCGCGTGGCGACCGATCGCCGACACCTCGCTGACGAAGCGCACCTCGGCGGTCTGGCCGCAACGGTCGGCGCATCCGGCGGCCCCGATGGTCGGGCAGCTCGCCGCCGAGGTGCTGGCCGTCGCCGAGCCGGCGCCGCCCACGCCGCCCTCGGTGCCGGCGGCACGGCCCTGGCCGGTGTTGTTCGACACAACCGGGTGAAGCGGGCCCACGTTGCGCTCGTCACCTCGCGTTGGACGGTGAATCGTCCACCCGCGCGGGTATGGATGATGGGTAACGAAGACGCGAAGGAGCCGCAGTGGCAGTCACGATTCCTGATATCAGCCTGAACGACGGCACCACCATCCCGCAGCTCGGCTTCGGGGTGTTCCAGATCGAGCCGAAGGACACCGTCGCGGCGGTGACCACGGCCCTGGAGACGGGCTACCGGCACATCGACACCGCCGAGATGTACGGCAACGAGGCCGAGGTCGGCGAGGCGATCCGCATGTCCGGCCTCGACCGGGGCGACGTCTACGTGACCAGCAAGCTGAACAACGGCTTCCACCTCCCGGACGACGCCCGCAAGGCGTTCGACTCGACGCTGGCCGCGTTGAAGATGGACTACATCGACCTGTTCCTGATCCACTGGCCGCTGCCGACGCTGTACGACGGCGACTACGTCTCGACCTGGAAGGTGCTGGAGGAGTTCCAGCGCGACGGTCGGGCCCGCTCGATCGGCGTGTCGAACTTCCAGGTGCCGCACCTGCAGCGGCTGATCGACGAGGCGAGCGTGGTGCCGGCGGTCAACCAGATCGAGGCGCACCCGTACTTCACCAACGACGAGGTCCGCGCCTACGGCCGCGAGCACGACATCGCCACCGAGGCGTGGTCGCCGATCGCGCAGGGCAAGGTGCTGGACGACCCGACCATCGTCGACATCGCCGAGCAGGTGGGTCGCACCCCGGCGCAGGTCGTGCTGCGGTGGCACGTGCAGCGCGGCGACATCATCTTCCCGAAGTCGACCACGCCGAAGCGGATCGAGGAGAACACCCGCATCTTCGACTTCGAGCTGGACGACGCGGCGATGGAGCGGATCACCGCACTGAACAAGGGCGAGGCCGGGCGGCAGGGCCCGAACCCGGACACCTTCGCCTACGTGCCCCGCTGACGCTCGAATGACGGCGCTGCCGCTCAGTCATCTGCGTGACTGAGCGGCAGCGCGCTCCTTCTCGAAAGGTTCACGAGCCGACGCGCTCGGCGAGTCGACGGAACACCGCCTGGGTCGGCGAGCCGGGCTCGGCAACGTAGACGATCAACCGCTGCTCGGTCTCCGGCACCAGCAGCACCCGGCACTCGAACTTCAGCGGCCCCAGCTCGGGATGCGCCACCCGCTTCACGATGGGACGGCGCTCCTCGACCTCGTGCTCGGCCCACAGGCGAGCGAAGCGGGGCGAGGTGCCGAGCAGTTCGGTGACCAGCTCGCGGATTGCCGGGTCCGCCGGATAGCGGCCGTAGGCGGCCCGCAGATCCGCCACCGTGCTGTGCACGAACCGGCGTACGTCGGCGTCGGTCCAGTGGGCGTCGGTCATCGGCTGCCGGAACGTCCAGCGGATCATGTTGCGCCCGGCGTCCGGCACGGCCGCGAGATCCCCCACGAAGTACGTGGCCAGACGGTTCCAGGCCAGCACGTGGTACGCGGCGTCGACGAGGTACGCCGGGGTTTCGGTCATGGCGTCGAGCAGGTGCCGCAGCCCGGGGGTCACCTCCCGGCTCGGGCCGACGGTCGCGGGCGGGTGCTCCCCAGCGATCCGGAACAGATACTCCCGCTCGTCGCGGCTGAGCAGCAGCGCCCGGGCCATCGCGGCGAGCACCTGCCGGGACGGGTGTGGCCCGCGGCCCTGCTCCAGGCGGATGTAGTAGTCGATCGACATCCCGGCGAGCTGAGCGACCTCCTGTCGACGCAGCCCGGGGGTGCGCCGACGTGTCCCGTCGGGGAGGCCGACCTCGGCGGGGCTCAGGCGGGCGCGGCGGGTGCGCAGGAACGCCGCCAGTTCGTCACGTCGCAGGCCGCTGCTCGTCATTGCCCCAGCATGCCTCGGGCGGGGTCAGCCAGGGTGGTACCGCCGGTCCCAGGCTCGACCCGTCCCTGTCCGCGGGCCGTCGCCGGGGTGAGGCTCGACGGCATGACGAACACGATCGCCCTGATCACCGGGGCCAACAAGGGAATCGGCTTCGCCACCGCCCGACAGCTGGGCGGTCTCGGGATGACCGTCCTGGTGGGCGCGCGCGATGCCGAGCGGGGCCGGGCCGCGGAGCGGGAGCTGCGCGACGGCGGCGCGGACGCGGTGTTCGTGCCGCTGGACGTCACCGACGCCGAGTCGGTGACGGCCGCCGCGAAGCGGGTGGAGGCGGAGTACGGCCGACTGGACGTGCTTGTCAACAACGCCGGCATCGTGCTCGCCGACGGTGCGCGGGGGCTGCCCAGCGAGACGACCGTGGCGACGCTGCGCCGGCTGTACGAGACGAACGTCTTCGGGGTGGTGACGGTGACCAACGCGCTGCTGCCGCTGCTGCGCCGGGCGCCGGCGGCGCGGATCGTCAACGTCTCCAGCGAGGTCGGCTCGATCGCCGTGATGACCAACCCGGACGGCGCGCTGTTCGGGTTGACCTCCGTGCCGTACCCGTCGTCGAAGGCGGCGCTGAACATGCTCACCGCCATGTACGCCAAGGAGCTGCGGGACACCCCGATCAAGGTGAACGCGGCGAACCCCGGCTACTGCGCCACCGACCTGAGCGGCAACAACGGCTTCCGCACGGCCGAGCAGGGCGCCGAGGTGAGCGTGCACCTGGCGACGCTGCCGGCCGACGGCCCGAGCGGGCTGCTCTGGGGCTTCCAGATGGACGCCGGCGGCGGGTACGGCGTACTCCCCTGGTGATAGACGCGCGCTTGACCTGGAGTGCACTCCAGCCGCCACTGTGGTCCTCGGGCGCGCCTCCTCGGTGGCCCAGCTCGAGGAGAGCCTGGCCGCTGTGGAGCTGGAGTTGACCGCCGAGCAGCGGCACCGCCTCGACACCACCTGGTGACCTGCGACGGCAGCCCCGCCGACCTCAGTCGTCGGTCGGCGGAGCGGTCAGGTCGAGCTGCCAGTCGTTGGCACGCATCAGGTGCCCGGGTGGGTACTCGAAATCCGTCTCGCCCAGCAGAATGAAACCCGCCTTGCGGCAGACCGCGTTCGAGGCGGGGTTGTCGACGGACGGGTACGCGTGCGCGTAGCGCCGGTCCCATCGGGCGCGGACCACGTCGAGAGCCGCGCGCACCGCGGCGGTGGCCAGCCCCTGCCTCCGGTACGCGGGCAGCACCGCCCAGCCCAGCTCGTACACCGGTTGGTCGCGCCACTCGCGGGCCCAGTAGCCGACGCTGCCCGCCCGCGCGCCGTCCGGCAGCACCACTGTGAACATGCACCCCTGGCCGCCCTCGGCGAAGTGCACGTACCGGTCGTGCCGGGCGAGCACCTGCTCGTCGGTCTCCGGGCCGCCGGTGTGTCTGCGCGTGTCCGGTGAGTTGAGCTGCCGCAGCAGGTCGAGATCATCCTCGTGCCACGGCTCGATGCGTACCTGCGCCATTCCGTCCCCTTCGTCGACCCCAGTCAAGCCGATCCCACCGACATTCCGGCCCGGAACGGCGCCCGCTAGTTCCGATCTAGCGGGCGGTCGGTCCTCACCTCGCGCCCTGTGGTGGGGGCGTCGTTGCTCTCACCAACCACGACGTCCCGGCCATCGGACGAGAGGTACGGATGATGAACAGACGCTCCACCGGACTGGCCATCGAGGCCGAAGGGCTCACCCGCTCGTTCGGGGAGACCCGGGCGCTGGCCGGCATGGATCTGCGGGTGCCCGCCGGCACCGTCTACGGCCTGCTCGGCCCGAACGGGGCGGGCAAGACCACCGCGGTCCGGGTGCTGGCGACGCTGCTGCGCCCCGACGGTGGCACCGCGCGGGTGTTCGGGCACGACGTGGTCACCGAGGCTGACCAGGTCCGCAGCCGGGTCAGCCTCACCGGCCAGTACGCCTCCGTCGACGAGGACCTGACCGGTACGGAGAACCTGGTGCTCCTCGCCCGCCTGCTCGGCCTGCGCAAGCCGGCCGCCCGCGAGCGTGCGGCGGCGCTGCTCGCCGCGTTCGGTCTGACCGAGGCGAGCGACCGTCAGGTGAAGAAGTACTCCGGTGGAATGCGGCGGCGCATCGACATCGCCGCGAGCATCCTCAACACGCCTGACCTGCTCTTCCTCGACGAGCCGACGACGGGTCTCGACCCGCGCAGCCGCAACCAGGTGTGGGAGATCGTCCGGGCCGTGGTGTCGCACGGGACGACAGTGCTGCTGACCACCCAGTACCTCGACGAGGCCGACCAGCTCGCCGGGCGGATCGCGGTCGTCGACCACGGCCGGGTGATCGCGGAGGGCACCCCGGGCGAGCTGAAGTCGTCGGTCGGCTCCGGCACCGTCCACCTGCGACTACGCGACCCCGGTCAGCGGCCGCAGGCCGAAAAGGTGCTCCGGGAGGCACTCAACGTGCCGGTGCAGCTCCCCGCGGATCCGGTCGCGTTGACCGCCCGGGTCGGCGAGGCGGGCACCGACCTCGACGCCAGCGCGCAGGCCGCCCGCGCGCTCGGTGACCTGGCCCGCGCCGGCATCGTCGTCGACGACTTCTCCCTCGGCCAACCGAGCCTGGACGAGGTATTCCTGGCCCTGACCGATCATCCGGCCGTGTCGGCCGACGAGCGCGACGACGAGCTGGAGGCAGCCCGATGAGCGACACCACCACCACTACCGAACGGGCGCCGTCGGTCTACGTACCCTCCGCCGAGGCGCTGGCGACCGTCCTCGCGCCGGGCGCGCGACCGTCCCGACCCAGCGCGCTGGGGGCGTCGCTCACCTTCGGTTGGCGGGCCCTGCTGAAGATCAAGCACGTGCCGGAGCAGCTGTTCGACGTGACCGCTTTCCCGATCATCATGGTGCTGATGTTCACGTACCTGTTCGGTGGCGCCCTCGCCGACAGCCCGCGCGACTACCTGCAGTTCTTCCTGCCCGGCATCATGGTGACAAGCGTCGTGATGATCACCATGTACACCGGCGTCGGCCTCAACACCGACATCGAGAAGGGCATCTTCGACCGCTTCCGGACGCTGCCCGTCTGGCGGCCGGCCGCCCTGGTCGGCATGATCTTCGGCGACGTGCTGCGCTACGTCCTCGCCGCCCTGGTCATCCTCGGCGTCGGGTTGGCGCTCGGCTTCCGACCCGCCGGTGGTGTCGCCGGGGTGGCCAGCGGGATCGGGCTGCTGGTGATCTTCTCGTTCGCGTTCTCGTGGGTGTGGACGTTCTTCGGGCTGATCCTGCGCAGCGAGAAGTCGGTGATGGGGGTCAGCATGATGGTGCTGTTCCCGCTGACGTTCCTCAGCAACGTCTTCGTCGAGCCGAGCACCATGCCGGGCTGGCTCCAGGCGTTCGTGAAGGTCAACCCGGTGACGCAGCTGGTGGCCTCGGTGCGCGCGGTGATGGCCGGCGAGTCGGACCCGTCCGCCACGATGTGGCTGCTGGCGTGGAGCGTCGGCTTCGTGCTCGTCTTCGGCACGTTGACCATGTACAAGTACAACCGCCGCTGACCCGTATTGGCCGGCGGCGGGATCAGAGCAGCCAGCGCAGTGGCTCGGGCGGCAGGTAGCGGCAGGTGCTACCGGTCGCGACGGACTCACGCAGGTGACCGCTGAGCGCCGGATGACGTTCGTCGAGCTTGCGCAGTGTGTCCCGGATCCGCGCGGTGACCGTCTTGCGGGCCCGCTCGGCCTCGTCGCCCAGCCGCCGGCTCCGGCCGGCCAGCCCCGCCGCGGCGCGCAGCTCGTCGAGCAGCGCGCCGCGCTCGGCGTCCAGCGCGGCCACCCTGCGCTCGTCGCCGCGTGCGGCGGCCCGGTCGATCTCCTCGTCGAGGCGGGTCAGGTGCCGCCGGTAGCGGGCCTTCGCCTCGTCGTCGAGGACCGGATCGCCGCCCATCCGGCGGGCGGCCACCAGCTCCGGCCCGGCGGCCGGATCGAGCAGCTCCACCGCCGGCACGTCGCGGCCCGGTCGACTCAGCAGCAGGTGCAGGTCGTGCAGGCCCTTGGCGTCCGGCAGATGCGCCACGACTCCGGCGTACGCGAGCTGCCAGACCGGGCCGTCGCGCCGGAACGCGTACGCCTCGGCCGGCGGGTCGGGCGGCGTCACCTGGCGCCGCCCGACGACCTGGCCCGCCTCGGTGGTCCGGCCTGGGAGGCCGACTCGGCCTGGCCCGGCGTCCTCGCCCCGGCCGGCGTGGCCCGGCTCGACGCCGACCGGTTCCGGGACGGCGAGCCGGAGGAGCACCTGTCGCATGCCGAGGGCGGTGGCGTCCCGGGTGGTGGTGGCGCGCAGCTCGGCCAGCGTCGCGGCGTCGCCCGGGTGGTCGCGGCCGGCCAGGGCGTTCACCAGCCCGGCGCGGGCGATGAGCGACCAGGGTCGGGAGCCCATCCGGTCGGCGGCCTCGCGGGCCGCAGTGAATCCGGCGATCGCGTCGTCCCAGCGTTCCTCGGCGGCGTCGACCACGGCGAGCCAGTGGTCGATGGGCCCACTGATGTCGCAGCCGAAGAGCCCGACCGCCCACTGCCCCCGGTGCGGGGTCAGCGCGGCCCGCGCGTCGCGGCAGCGCCGCGGATCGCGGGACGCGGCGGCGGCCTGCGCCCGCAGGCGCAGCCACAGCGGTGACACCGGGCGCGGGTAGTGGATGTCGGCGGCCTCGATGACAGCGGTCAGCCGCACCGCCGTCTCGTCATCGCCGCGCTCGGCCGCCGTGATGGCCGACAGCAGCTCCCGGTAGGGGTAGTCGGTCGGCGCCCACTCGCGCAGCAGCGCGTCGATCTCGTCGAACCGCCCCTGCAACAGCAGCCGGGCCCAGCGCAGGTGATGGCCCATGAAGGCGAACTCGGCGTGCCCCGGGTCGGACAGGTCGGCGATGACGGTGAACCGCTCGTCCGCCTCGGCGAAGTCACCCCGGAACGCCGCGATGATCCCGCCGTCGACGGCCGCCGCCATCCGGGGACGGGCCATCTCACCCTGCTGACCCACGGTGACGAAAGCGGTGAACTCCTCGACGAAGCGGGGGTCGCCCAGTTCCAGCAACGCCACCCAGCGCAGCGAGGTGGCCCACAGCTCGGTCTCCCGGTCGCCCGAGCGGCGGGCCACCTCCCTGATCTCGGCGGTGAGAGCGGCTCTCGCCGCCGCGGTGCCCAGGCCCCAGGTGGTGTCGTGGCGGGCCCACAGGCTGAAGGTGAGCGCCTCGTCGTCGCGGCCGGAACGGGCGATGGTCTCCGTCGCGGTGATCAGATCGGCCACCAGCGTGGCCACCGACGCGGTGGCGGACGGCTCGCCGATCAACCGCTGGTACGCCTCGCGCACCAGATTCGCGGTGTCAACCGAGCGGATGGTGTCCACCTGGCGCGACCGGTGCACGGTGAGCGCGACGCGGGCCAGCAGCACCGGGTCGTCGAGCGTGCGGGCCAGCGTCGCGGCCTCGGCGAGCAGGCGTACGGCCTCGTCCCGACCGGCGTGGTGATATTGCACCTCACCGAAGTCGACGAGCAGCCGGACCCGCTGCGCCGGGTCCTCGACGATCTCCAACGCCCGGCGGAAGTGCACCCCGGCCTCGTCGGCGGCGAGCCGGGCGAACGCGTCCCGCCCGGCGGCGACCAGCAGCTCGACGACCCGGGCCCGGTCGAGCGCGGCGCCGGCCAGGTAGGCGTGTCGGGCCAGGTCGGCCGGGATCAGCCGGTCGGTCAGGGCCGTCGGCGGGTCCACCGCACGGACCACCACGGCGTGGCGAGCCTGCCGGTCGTCGGCGGTGAGCCCGTCGTAGAGGGTCTCTCGGACCAGGTCGTGGGCGAAGGCGAACCGGCCGCCGCTGCGGGCGACCACCAGCCGGGCGGTCACCGCCTGGTCGAGCAGCCGGTCGACCTGCGCCGCCGGGGCCGCCGCGCTGGCCGCCAGGACCTCCCGGTGGAACTCACGGCCGAGCACGGCGGCGACGGTCAGCGCCTCGACCACCGCCGCGGGCAACTGGTCGAGCCGCCGGCGCACCGCCTCCCGTACGCCGGGCGCGATGGTGCCGGTCGTGCCGTCGGCATGCCACAGCCGGGCGGTCTGTTCGACGAAGAAGGGGTTGCCACCGGTACGCCGGTGCACCTCGTCGGCCAGGTCGGCGTCGGGCTCCCGCCCGGCGGTACGCGCCATCAACGCGGCCACCTCGTCGCGGGCGAGGCCGGTGAGGGTGATCGTGGTGGCCTTGGCGACCAGCGGCATCAGCAGCGGGCGCAACGGGTGCTCGCCCGCCTCGACCTCCGCGTCGCGGTACGTGCCGATCAGCAACAGCCGCTCGAACCAGGTGTGCTGGGCGGCGAACGCCAGCAGCCGCAGCGAGGCCGGGTCGGCCCAGTGCAGGTCGTCGAGGACGACCACCACCGGCCGGTGCGCCGAGACCGCGACCAGCGCGGCGGTCACCGCGTCGTACAGGGCGAACGCCTCCTGGTCGGCGACGTGGCTGCCCTCGTCCGGAGCGGTCCAGGTGGCGGCGAGGCCGGGCACGTCACCGGCGCCGGTCTCGCCGAGCAGGGCGACGAGGGCCGGCTCGGCGTCCGGTCGGGCGAGCGCCCAGTCGTCGGCGGAGCGGCGCAGGGCGCGCAGGACCTGCACCCACGGCCAGTAGCCGGGGGCGCTGTCGGAATCCCAGCAGGCCGCGCCGAGCACGAGCGCGCCACGCCGGCGGGCCTCCCGCGCCACCGACGTGACGAGGGTTGTCTTGCCGATGCCCGGCTCACCGGTGACCAGGACGAAACCGCCGTGACTCGTGGCGGCCCGATCCAACTCGGCGCGCAGCAGAGCCGCGGGGTGATCCCGCCCGATGATGGCGTCGCCGACCCGCGCGTCCATGGTTCCCAGACGGTACTGGACCCCACCGACGCTGGGCGTCGAGATGTGACAGCCGACGTCGCATAATTCCGCATCGTTCCCTGTTGAGGTAAGATAGGGAGTGATGACGGAAGAAATGTACTCGGTAGAGCAGGTTGCCGACCGGCTCGGCCTGCACGTGCGGACGGTGCGCGGCTACATCCGCTCCGGCCGGCTGCACGCCGTGCGGATCGGCAAGCAGTACCGGATCGCCGCCAGCGATCTCGACGCGCTCACCGGACGGCCGCCCGCCGCCACCGTGGCCGGCCAGGCCGAGGTGTCGAGCATCGTGCAGATCGACGGTGTCGACCGGGCCGCCGCCGACCGGCTCGGCACGCTCGTGCTGGCCAGCGTCAATACCGGGCACGATCCGGCCCGGCCGCTGCGGGTGCAGACCGTGCACGACGATGACCGCCGCCGCCTGAAGATCATCATCCTCGGTGATCCCGCCGGCACCGCCGAGGTGCTGCACCTGCTCGACGCCGTCCTCAATGCCGACAACGGCCTACTCGACCGGGAGGTCCACGATGCCTGACGAGATCCAGGAACGCGCCGGGGTGCCGGTGCTGATCTGCGACCCGGCCGGCCCGACCGTCGCCACCGAACAGGACGCGCTGGACCTGATCGGCGCGGCCTTCGCAGGCGCGCAGGTGGTCGCGGTGCCGGCCAACCGACTCGACGAACGCTTCTTCTCGCTGGGCACCCGCTTCGCCGGCGACGTGATGCAGAAGTTCGTCAACTACCGGCTGCGCCTGGCCGTCGTCGGTGACATCTCGGCGCACCTGGACGGCAGCTCGGCGCTACGGGCTCTGGTGCACGAGTCGAACCAGGCCGGGCACATCTGGTTCGTCCCCGACCTCGACGCCCTCGACGCCCGCCTCCGCGCTGTGTCGTAGCCGTCTCAGTGGTCGTTGACGACGGCCATCTCGACCGCGTCCGGCTCAACGCCTTTGGCCTGCGCCTGGTCGGCCGCCCAGCGCAGGTACGCGAGCCACTCCTCCGACAACCAGCCGGAACGACGGCCGACGCCGGCCTCGCTGGGGAGACGGCTGGCCACGACGCGGTCGAGGATCAGCGGCTGCACGCCGCCAACCCCTCGCCGGTAGCCGGCGAAGTAGAGGACCTTGGTAAACAATCCCGGCCCCAACCACGGCAGGCGAGCGTGGTTGGGGTCGCGGAAGCGTCGGTACGCGGTGCGCAACGCGTCCTCGTCGGGTGCTGACGCGGACACCTCCTCAAGCGCGTACGCCAGGCGTTTGCCATCGGGGTCGGCGCCGAGCGACCTGGCGGTGCGCCACGGCCCGTACCCGATGGGTCCGTAACCCCAGACCAGCACAGCGGTCAGCAGTTGCCGGGCGGTGGCCGAGCCGGCTCGGTACGCATCGGCCACCGCGAAGGCGTCGCGCCGCCAGACCTCGCCGCTCGATGGGAAGTTGTCGGGCCAGGCGTCCGGCGGCAACCCCGCCCGCCACCGGTCCAGCTTGACGGTGATCGGGGCCTGCTCCCCCGGTAACGGCCTCTGCATGGCTACCTCCCTCAGGTCGCGCGGTTGGGGACCTACGCCGTTCGGACGCTACGTTCGAGCACTCGTGCACGCCGTCCGCTCACGCCATATCGCGGTATCGACCGTCTGCCTGCCCTACGCGCATCTCCCGAACGGTCGGGTCGGCGAGTCGAACGCATCCCCCGGCAGCGGAGCCAGGCAGTCTGTTCGACATGGGGCCAGAAATCGTCATCGCAGTGGTGTCCGCCGCCGTGTCGCTGATCAGCGTCGCGGTGACATACCGGACTGCTGTCGTCACCCACCGCCTGCAGGACGAGGCGCGCAACCGCGACAAGGTGGAACTCGCCGAGGAGTTGTTCCGGCGTTACCGGGTGCCACTGTTGGCGTCAGCCGAGTCGCTACAGTCTCGGCTGCACAACGTGCTCAGCCGAAACTTCCTGCGCACGTACCTGCACCCGGGCGACAGCGAGGAGCAGCTCTACGTCCGCCACAAACACCGTGTACGTCCTCGCCGAACACCTGGCCTGACTGGAGGTCCTCCGCCGGGAATAGCGCTTCCTCGATATCGAGTCGGTAAAGAGCACCAAGGAACTCTTCGCAGCGATCCAGCGGATTCATCATCCCTTGGCGACCGACTCACTGCCCGGCCCGTTCCGCGTGTTCCGGGGGCACCAGCGGGCCATTGGTGAAGTCATGCTGCATCGAGTGGAGTCGCCTGAGGGCCCGGTGACAGAGGTGCTGGGATACGCGGCCTTCTGCGACCGCCTCGAAACCGACCCGAGGTTCGCATCCTGGTTCACCCGCCTCTTGGCGGAGGTGGACGAGGTGGGAGCCCAAGGCCACCCGCGGAAATGAGCGGCTGGTACGCCTGCAGAACGAACTCGTCGAGCTCATCGAACTGCTCGACCCCAAGGGTGAATGGCTCCCGTTGGAGCAACGCGAGCGACTGCCACGGTCGACCCCGCTCCTGCCCAGCTCACGGACACCGAACGCCTGACGTTCGCCGGGTGGCTCGTGACTAGCCGCCGGGTGACCGGGTACGCGCGGTGCATGGGTAGCCACAAGCAGAACAAACACGACAACGACGGCGAGTCGGCACGAGGCCGGCGGCATCCGGGCAGCGGCGCTCCGGGCCGCCAGGGCTCGCCCATGGAGCACTCGCCCGACAAACGGCACCGCCGTACCGCGACCGGCCCCGCCGGCACCGAGGGCGACCTGGGCCGGGCCAAGGTCTCCGGCGAGGGGCGGGTCCAGCGCCAGGGAGGCTCCTGAGCCGAGCGGTCAACAGTGCAGCCGCCCCGCGAACGCGCGGGGCGGCCACACCGGATGAGTGACTCCTACGCCGTCGCGCAGTTGGCGTACGGCGTGTCGGACCAGTTGCCGGCGAACGGTTCTCCTCGTACGCGCCCGAGTCGACGGTCATCGGCGCGGTCGCGGGGCCGCCGTTGGGGCGGGAGTCGTCAACGACACCCTGACCGGTGACACCGTTCAGCTCGTAGCCCGCGCCGGTCAGCACCTTCCCGACCGGGCAGGTCGCGACGACGCTGCGGAAGTCGAGGGAGTTGCTGGCAGCCACCGCAGAGGCCCGCACCAGGCCAGGCAGCGGGTTGGCGCAGATAGCGTTCGCCGTCACCGACCAGTTGCCCGCGATTGCCTCCGTCTCGTATGCGCCGACGGTGACCGCCGTCGGCGCGGTGGCCGGACCGCCGTTGGGGCGCAGGTCGTCGACGAGACCCTCACCGGTGACGCCGTTCAGCTCGTAGCCCGTATCGGTCAGCACCTTGCCCACCGGGCAGGTCGCCGTGGCGCTGTGGAAGTCGGCGGAGTCGCTGACGCTGGTGGCGGAGATTCGCACCAGGCCGGGGACCGCCGCGGATGCCGGGCTCGCCGGGGCGACCACCGCACCGGCCGCGACGAGACCGAGCACGAGTACGGAGGCACGGGCACCGAACCGCCGGGATTCCTTCGGACGTGGACATCGAAGACAATGCCACCGCCGAAGCCCGGCGATCCAATCCCCTAGTTGCGGGCGAGGATCTCCACTGAGCCATTTTCATCCTGCGTAGCGGTCCGCTTCGACGTGGTGCAGGACGAGGATGGCTTGGATGATCGGTGTGGCTCGGCGTGGGCAGCAGCGCAGCTTGTTCAGGATCCTCTAGGTCTTGAGCGTGGCGATCGCTCGTTCACCGCGGGCGCGGATCTTGGCATGGGCCCGGTTCACGGTCTTCTGCCTGCGTGACAGCTTCGGCCGGAAGCGGCGCCGATTGAACGGGGTGCGGACGCTGCCGCGGGCGCCTTGGTAGCCCTTATCGGCGAAGGTCATCACCTCCGCGCTGGTCAGGACATCGATGATGCCGGATGGCGGGCGGCGGTCAGGTCGTGTGCCGAGCCGGGCAATGCCGGTGATGCCCACACGAGGCGGCCGGCGGCATCGGCGATGACCTGCACGTTCACACCGTGGCGTTTGTGCTTGCCGCTGTAGTAGGGCTTGTGCTCGCGACCCGGTCGATCGGGATCAGCGTGCCGTGCAGGATCGCGTATGCCAGCAGCCGGATGCGTCGCATCGCGGTGTCAAGGTCGTCGGCTGCCGCGCCGAGCAGGGCTATCGCTTCCTGGACGTAGCGCCAGGCGGTCGCGACGCCGATCTCGAAGCCGGCCGCGAGTCGGGTGTAGGTGTCGCCGTTACGCAGATGGGCCAGAGCCAGCAGCGCCTGCCGACCGGGGTGAAGGCGCCGCCACCGTGATCGGCGCTGCTAACGGTGGCCGCGGATGCGTTCGGCGAGGTGGTTCAGGGTGCGGCTGGACAACGGAATCGTGGCGGGCTAGGACAGCACGGCGAGGCTCCCGGTCGGGCCTTCGAGTCTTGGTCGACAGCTGTCCTACCTGGAGCCTCGCACCCATCGATCACAGGCCCTGCCACACCCACCTAAGCTGCACGATCAGCTTGGAAAAGGCTCGATCCTCGCCCACGAGCGGCCAGTTGGTCCAGGCTCTGCGAGCGAACGGTCAGGCCTCCTCGGCTGTTCACTCAGATACCTGCCCATCACCGCCTGCGACCGCCTGGGAGACGGACGCGCGCGCCCGCTCGCGCTCACTCAGCCTGATGCGGCTATTGTCTAACCCCAGCCGATCATGCGTTCGGGCACAAGGCGTCACGCATCGGGGAGAGAAAACACATGCACACCGTGGTCGACCTGTTCGCGGGGTGCGGCGGCGGATCTATGGGCTTCGAGAAGGCCGGATTTAAGACGCTCGCCGCAGTCGAGATCGACCCTGACGCCGCCGCAGCCTTTGCGCTGAACGTAGGAGTGCAGCCGCTCGTCAAGGACATCCGCGACGTTTCCGTGGAGGAGCTCTCTGCCGCCGGAGTCAAGCCTGGTGAATTGACCCTGCTCTTCGGCTGCCCACCCTGTCAAAGCTTCACCGTGCTCCGGCGGGGAACCAAGACCACGGACGATGACCTTCGTCGCAACTCACTGATCTTTGAGTACCTCCGCCTGGTTGAGGCTCTCAAACCACGTCACATCGCTTTCGAGAACGTTCCCGGCTTGGTTGAGGGGCGCTGGTCCCAGTACTTCGAGATCTTCCGGCAGAAGCTCGGTGAGCTGGGCTACAGCATTGCTTGGGAGGTGGTCGACGCAGCGGACTACGGCGTGCCCCAGCGTCGCCGGCGAGTCCTGGTCATCGGTAGCCGCGTCGCCCTCCCCGAGCTGCCCGAGCGCACCCATGGGACGGACGGCGATAAGAAACCGCACACGACCGTACGGGACGCCATTTCGCATCTGCGAAGGCTGGGGTCCGGCGGGGTAGACCCTGGCGATCCATTCCATAAGGCCCGTCGACACAGCGAACTCGCCCGGCGCAGGCTTGAGCACATTCCTGAAGGTGGCAGTCGCCTAGACCTTCCCGAAGAACTTGTGCTGGAGTGCCATAAGAACCACAGGGGACATTACGACATTTATGGGCGGATGTGGTGGGATCGTGTGGCGCCGACCCTCACCTCTGGGTGCACTAACGTAACGAGGGGCCGATTCGCCCACCCCGAGCAAAATCGCGCCATCTCCTTGAGGGAGGCAATGCTTTTACAAACCTTCCCTCCGGCAGCGCGGCTGCGGGGGACCGCCGACACTATGGCCCTTCAAGTAGGCAACGCGGTTCCCAGCCTTCTGGCAGAGCGCATCGCCCAAAAGATCATCGAGATGGAGCAGCAGTCGACCCCAGGTCTTGGAAATAGCAGCCATCGGCCGAGCTTTGCTGAATAGCCTGTCGAGCAGCGTGGCCTGCAGCTGTCGCACGCTTATAAATTCATCTCGCTCGCGAGCTGGTCGCACAATGATTGTGTGATGGCGGCAGCTATCTCGACGATGTCTTCGTGGGACCAGAAACGAAGCACCCTCCAGCCGCGGGCTTGGAGGTGTACCGTCGTTTCCGCATCCCGGCGTCGATTAGCCTCAAGCTTGGCCGCCCACCACGCCTGATTGCTCCGTGGAACCATGCCGTGTTCCGGGCAGCCGTGCCAAAAGCAGCCGTCGACGAACACGGCCACCTTCGCGCGGGTGAAGGCGACGTCGATCGTCCGGCGTCGCCAATCAGGTACGGGCAGCTGCACCCGATAGCGGAGACCCTGGGCATACAACATCCGTCGTAGCTGAACCTCCGGCCCGGTGTCCCGACGCGGGAGGCGACTCATCTGCGCCGAAACCATAGGCGACGAGGGCACCATGGGAAGCGGCGGCGCAGCAGCTTGTTCGGCCGACACCATGCTCTACCCGCCTCATCCGCAGCCTGGAACCCCGGCGACCAACTGTACCGTCAAGCCTATGCCGCCCCCTCGTGGTCGGCCCGCCCCTCCCACGGGCGTTGCCGCGTCCGACCACGATCGCTGGGCTCAGTATTCGTCGACGACGTTGGGCTGCGGGAACCAGCTGTCGAGCGGAACGCGCCCGAGATATGTGTACGCGACGACGTCGGCACCGACCGGCGCGAACAGCTCACGCGCCTCGTTGATGTAGATGCTGCCCCCCGCCCTCTTGTACTTGGACCATCGGCGCACGACTTCGTTGGCTGACGCTAGGTAGTCTGACAGGTACTCGTCGCGCTGCCGCCCAGGCCGGATCTGTCGGCGGCAGTAGATGTCGTCTCCGGACGCCTTCAGCGTGTACTTGACGCCGACGCGCGGCCCAGCCCAGCGGTCGCCTGGAGATAGGTGGCCGGGCGCGGCCGGGGAGATCCTCGTTCCGTCCAGATCAAACTCCAGAAGCCGGTCGTAGCGCCCCGCGTACCAGGTCCCACCACCGGCCTTCACTAGCACATGCCGCCACTCGTTAATGTAGAACACGCCGGAAGGAGGCTCTCCATGTTCTCCTTTCACCTCGGCCACCATCTCGACGAGTCGCGAGTGCTGGTCGGTGGTCAAGAGGGCCCGTTCCCGCCTGTCCACTACATAGACAAGTCGGATATACCGATCGGCGGTTACCCGGTACTTGGCGTCGGTCTTGGCCGACGACGGCTCGAGCCAGGGGTATTGCCGCCGTTGCTTAGGTACCGTCACTGTCACCTTCAGTTGTAGTTGGGGGTTGGAAATTCCGAGCTAGCCTGGCCAGGCGAAGCCGCCGGGCACGCGGGCAAGGAAGCGGATTTGTCCACCGCTCACGTAGTAGGCGTCCCCGGCTGCGTTGAGGTGGAACTGGAGGCCGCTCTCCCCCGTTCGGCGCCACGCATGCAGCAGCCGAACGGCGTTGTCGACCAGTTCGGCCGGACCGTCGGACGGGTCGACCGCAGCCCACTCCCGGCCTCCGGCGACGCGCCGCTCGATGAGGCCGCCGCCCTTCTGTCGGAGGTGGTAGCTGCCGCCCTTCCGGTCGTTCGGACCGGAATATGGGGCTCCGGGTTCGGGCTCGTCGGCAAGAGCAGACGACTGAGTCTCCGAGTCCACGGATGCGGCGAGCTGGAACGGCTCTTCGAGCCGACCAACCAGCCAGGCTCGCGTCTGCCCGCCCTCAAAATCAGGCACCACGATCAATCGGTGCCGACTCGAAATACGGAACCTTCCACCGCCGCTCTTGATCAGAGCGACCCGCCGACCCGCATCCTGGGCATTTGCCACCAACGTGCCGGTGACGGTCGTGACGGAGCCGCGCGAATCCAGGCTCCATTCCGAGACGGGCAGGTCGGGCGTCCACAACACCGGTTCCGGGGGCACCTTGCGGCCGAGGCCCTCCCAAAATTGGTCCTCGGTGGGTCGGGGCGTCCTCGGCGGCCCATGGCGTTCCTCCGGTGCTACAGCTCCGCCCCGCCATAGCCGGTACCGGTTGACGGCCTCCCCGGTCAGGTCGGACCAGTCCTCCTTGGCATAGATGGCCTCGTCGACCGTGTCGTGGACGTAGATGATGTGCATCTCGGCGTGTTTGCTGCCGCCGTCGAAACGCCTTCGCAAGACCCGACCGAGTGCCTGCACCCGCTGTCTGACGCTCGATGACGAAGCGACGGATATGCCGACGTCGGCGTCCGGCACGTCAATGCCCTCGATGAGCGACTTGACGCTGACAAGGACGGGCGTCGAGCCTTGTGTGAAGCGTGCGAGAGCATCCCGTCGTTGCGCCTCGGGCAGTCCGGAGTGCTCCAGACCGATCGGGAATCCAAGGCCGGCGTCAGTCAGCCGGCGGTGCAAGTCGACCGCCTCGTCGATGCGCTCGTGAAACAACAAGGCGCGCGGTGTGTCCGCCCGGTCGACCAAGCTGCACAGAACCTCTGCCACAACACGTGCACGCTCGCCCGCTCGGTAGAGCAGGTCTTTCCGCTGCGCCACAGTCCCTACATAACTACGGGCCAGCGCCCCCATTTCACCAGGCCGCCCTGACGCCTGCCGCGCCAATGAACTCGGCATACCCAAGTCGTCGAGTCGCTCCGACAGGTCGTCGATACGCCGTGTTAGCTGTTCGTAGCGGCGGCGCTCCTCCGACGTCAGCTCGACCCCGTGGTGGTGCACGGTGTACTCGGGAAGCCATCCGACTTTCCGGGCGGCACGGAGATCGAAGCGGTAGACCAGGGGACCGAGCTTCTCACCGAGTATGTGGTCGTCGTACTGGATCGGCAGGCCCTGCTCATCGACGTCGTCGCGCTCTGCGGTGGCGCTGAGGCCGAGCCGGAACGGCGCTTTGGTTTCCAGCACGCGCGAGAAACGAGGCGCTCCCGCTCGGTGGCACTCGTCGACGATGAGCATGAGCGGGGATGCTGCAGCTGCTGCCAGCTCGGGTAGCCGCTCGGCGGCCGTATTGAGGACGCTGATCAGAATTCTCTTGGATTGCAGGTCGTCCTTGTGCTCGCCGTCGAGCCGGCCGACGTCCCGTGGGTCCAGCGCCGTGTGCCGTAGCACGACGTCGTGCCACTGCCGGGCGAGTGCGAGCGTCGGGACGACGATGGCGACGTGGAGTTGCGGTTCGAGGAGCGCCGCGCGGCGGATGGACTCCAGCGCGATCAGGGATTTGCCCCCACCTGTGAAGATTTCCAGCGTTCCGCGGTACGCGGGTCCATCGCCGCCGCCGGCCCACGTCGCGACAGCGTCGAGCTGCCAGCGTGCCAGCTCGACTTGTCGGGGGTCCTCCAGTCGTTTCGCCAGTGCGCCCGTCCGATGGCCTTCGCGGGCTGGCTCCTCTGCGGCCCTCATATCTGCGCCACGGAGGCAGCTCGAAGGGCTTCGATTACATCGCCGAAGAATCCTGGTGTCTGGTCGTCACCTACCACCAGGACCCGGTCGAGCAGCACATTCGATCGTTCGCACGACGTCTCTGCGGCGAGGCAGCAGCCGTGGCAGCCAGCGAGGTTCAAGCTGTTCAGCCCCTGCCCTCGGCTTTCTCGGCATACTGGGTCGGCGGAGCACCAAGCCGCTTCCTCCAGTGCGGCGAGCAGCGTTTGCGCAAGACGGGGATGTTCGCCCTGCCGGACGAGCCCGCCAAGTGTGCCCTCGGCATCGCCCGCCGCCGTGTAGATCAAAAACCCGGCTTCCGGGTCCGGCCCGACGCCGGCGTAGATGCGCTCGCGCAGAGAGGCCGCCGAGTAGCCGCAGGAGAAGGCCAAACGACGGATCAGCAGATGTGCAAGCGTGTGAAGGAGAACCGACCTCGGCGAAACTTCCGGGAATCGCGATCCAATGTGGCTGTCGCGGCGGCGTCGCTCGAGGAGTTCCGCGCGGTCGGCAACGGCGTCGATCTGCTCCCAGCAGGCGAGCCTCTGCTGGTCGAGCGACAGGAAAATGCCCTCTCCGAACGACTCGATCGCTGGCAGCCAGCGCTCGCGTCCGCGGGGTCCAAGGTCGACCGGAACGACGTCCGCCGCAAGGTCGTACCGCCGGAACCCGTGGAGAACGCGGACCTCCCTCAGGCGGTGTACCAGCACGATGTCCTGGACCTGCTCGGCGAGCAAGTCGTATACCTCGCTGCGCGCGCCCGCTACCAGCTCCGTGGAAGACACGATGAAGTTCGGAGTCCCGATGGCCTCACCGTTGGCGTCGGTGGCCTGCATGAATGCCCGCCACTCACCGTTGAGCAAGCCTGCTCGGGTTTCTCGCAAGCCCTCCGCTGAGTCCGCACCACCGGCACCTCGCGCCACGCGCAACACGAGGTCCTTGGGCACCCCCAGATCCTCGGCGATCAAATCGACGAGAACACTAGCCCGCGGCCCGTCGGGAGCGGTACGAACGTCGTCGAAGTTGCGGTGCTGCCGGATGTCAGCCTCGAGGTCTCGGGCGGGAGCGGTCGGTTCCGGGATATCCAACGCCGTAGTCGCCTCTGGAAGCGTGACGTTTGTGGCGCCGCGCTGGAGGACCTCGACCCGTTCGTCGCATGAAAGGTTGCCCCGCTGCCACGGCTGCGTTCCGGTGCACCGCACGCCGATTCTCTTCAGGGAGTCCCGGCTCGGCAGCTCGCCGAGGTGCCGAGACGCGTTGCAGGTCATGCAGTGCACGACCAGGCTGGACAGCCCCTCGGATCCACCGCTCCTCGTGTCAAAGCGCAGCTCTTGCTTGCGGCAGCGCCTCTGGTTCTCGGTTTCGGACTGAGAGTGCGCCCATCGGTCCCAAGGAACGTCCATCACGTGGCCGCGTTTGGCGCACACCGCGATGAATCGCATGGGCACCATGTGTGCAGCGCAGTGCGCGCACTTCGGCGCCTCGCCGGTTTCCTCAGCACCGCGCATGTATCGCATGCGTCGGCAATTCTGGCAGAAGAGCCAACGCGGGAAGCGCTGGTAGGGAATGCCTGGAGTGTGCTTAGACGGGTAAGACGGGACGCTCGGCGGCGAGCGCAGCTCCTTTACGCCAAGAGCTTGCTCGAGCCGTCCTGACTCCACCTTTGTGGTCTTGTTGTACGCCCATCCGCTGATGTCGACGCCCATCAGGGATTCTCCGAGGACGTCGAAGACAGCACCTACGCCGAACGGAGACACGACCTGGCTGAGTCTGACCGTCCTCATTTTGGACCTGCCCCGCTTCGTCACAGCGACTCCCCCACGGCTACCACCCGTACCTGCCGATCGACCGATCGCATCGAGTGCATCAGTGCCCATCCGTCCCGCTGCTCCCCGAAGTCCTTGAGCAGTGCCGGGCCGGTCTTGGAGTCATACTTCAGCCGCTCGCCCGATTCCTCTGCCCGCCGGCTACGGTGTTCCCAATCGTTGACCAGCTGCTGCACGTCTGCTTCGACCTCTTGCGCTTCTTCAGGGTCGGCCTTGCGGGCAATGGCGCAGAGCTTCTCGACAGCTGCCCTCACGAGCGGATCACCGGTCCGGAAGTCGCCAGCGTCTTCGTTTGCGCGCAAGCCTGCGCCATGCCTGACCAGGAGAACGAGCGCCGCCGGAAGCGACCTGCGGCGTGATGCCAAGGACCAGGGGGTCACGCTCGTCGGCTCCACGTAGCGGTAGAGCGCCTGGTGGTACGCGCGGAACGCCTCGTAGTGCGAGCGGTCGCGGGGCTTGCTTGCTCTCAGCAACGTCACGACGAGTCCGGGCACGTGCGCGCGCCCCACGCGGCTGGTCGCCTGGATGTACTCGGATGTGGTCTTAGGTTGCCCGTTCATCAGCATCAGTCCCAGCCGGCTGATGTCGATACCGACCGACAGCATGTTGGTCGTTGCGACGAGGTCGATCGCCTCGGGGTGCTGGACCGTCCGCTCCAGTCGCGCCAGAAGCTTGGGAAGCTGGTTGGCCGGCACGTTGCTCGTGAGCTCGACAACCCCGTCGCGACGCAGGCTACGTGACGGGCGGTTTCTGTTGTCCCGGGCACGGAGCATGCTCTCGACGTCGTCCCGGGCGATGGTCACGGTACGGCCGAGCTCGCGCAGGCTGTTGTGATAGGCCACGACGGTCCAGTATGCGTCCAGCGCGTCGTCTTCCAGGCCGAGGTAGCGCGGTCCTTGCAGCAACGCGACGCAGGTAAGGACAGTCGCGAAGGCTTGTGTGTGCGCCTGCGGCATGAGACCGAGGTAAAGCCTCCCCGGGACGTCATGATCAATCTCGGCGAAGAAGCTGTTGTCGGCGGTGAGGCCGCTGGGCGGGAAAAGAGCAACCTTCGAGCCGAAGAGCCCACGCACCTGGTGATCCGCCGCCCGAATCGTTGCGGTGGATGCGACGACCTTGGGGCGTGAACCTTGCCATCCAATCAAGCTCTGAACGGCGGCTTCGTAGAGGGCCACCGTCGTGCCCAGCGGGCCGGACAGCAGATGCAACTCGTCTTGAATCACCAAGCTGGGCGCGTCGTAGGGCACATTACCGAGACCGAACAGCGATCCCGCGTCCGTGACCCAGGGGAGACGTGCCAGCTTGTCCACCGTCGCGACGAGCAGCGTCGGAGGTTCCTGAAACATCTGCTCGTCGACGACGCTTACGGGCAAAAGATCATGGAAGGGGCATTCACCGTGAGGACAGAACAGCTCGAAGGTGTGCTTGGTCGTCCGAACGCCGTACGCTCCCGAGTCCTGCTGCTTGGTGCTCGGCAGGATCGGGGTGCCGCACCACGGACAGGACTGGATTTGGAACGGGCTCTCCGGTTCCTGAGCCTTTCTCAGCTCGGTCGTGAGCTGGTGGGCGTCCTCAAAGCTGTTGGGCGTGGTCTCGCCGCCCACCCACAGGCCGATGCTGAACGGCGGTGTGTTTCGAAGCTCCGGCCTCGTCTCCCGCAGTTGCTCCAAGGCACAGATCAGCGTCGCGGCGCGTTGGAACTGCTGGGCGGTCAGCAGCCGCAGAGTGTACCGGGTTAGGACGGCCGTGCCCCCGCCGTGGATCCCCCGATACAGACGGCGTCGGATCATCTCGAATGCGGCGAGGCCGAGGTATGCCTCCGTCTTGCCGCCACCCGTAGGAAACCAGATTAAGTCGACGGTTTCCCGGTCGTCATGCGTAGTCAGGGCGGTCGAAGCAAGAGCCAGCAGCTGGAATCCTAGTTGGAACGGGTGCCAGGCGGGTTCCGTGGCGGGCAGCTGCCGCACCGGCAGCGGAGCACCACGATTGCCCGGCGATTTCCTCACGTGGCCGCTCTGCAGCATCTGCTCGCGCATGGCGGCGTTCGCGAGCCTGAAGGCGAGCAACGGCCGTTGGTCCTTGTCGTCGCCCAGCAGCTGGATGCCCTCCCTCATCCGGTGAGCGGCGCGCCGCATACGTTCCAGCAAGCGCTCGGCGGCTGGCTGGTATCGCTCCTCGAGCGCTTTCGCCTCTGTCTCCTGTTTCCCGATCCACTCCTCGTAGGCGAGGACAAAGTCGCTCAGTTCTGTGCACAGGCGTCTGACCGGCAGGGTCTCGTCGCCCAGACGGGCGAGAGTAAGAATCGGGAGGTTTAGACCTTTTGCCCTGACGGCGGGAACGGTGGTCGCTGGAAGCATGTCCGTTGACACGGCGGTGGCGGTGCCTTCGGGCCCGGGGTCCCAGTTCACCGAGCAGCCGTGGCCGACGCCGTACGCGCGGCGCGCGCGATAGAGCAGGCGGAGCTCCTCGTCTTCCTCGTCGGTGCTGAGCTCCTGGCTGCTCGGATAGGGCAGAATGCTGCCTCCCACGGCCTCGCACCGCACGTTGACCTGGAAGAGGCACTGCTCGGTAGGCAGCGGGGAGTCGGCCTCGTCATGTTCCGCCCGGTTTTCCAGTGCGACGGTTACGAGCCACCGTTCGCCGACGGGCCTCCACACCGACACGAGTCGGGCCCGATCTTCCAGAACGTTCTGTTTCTTGACCGGCGGACCTGCATCGGCCGAGATCTCGACCGGTTCCTGAACCAACCTTCGTCGTCGCCAGCGATCCCTGCCACCTTCGCCACCGTCGGTGACGTCCGGCTCGTAGACCGCTGCTTTGACGGTGCATCGCAGAGTGACAGCGTCGTGGAGGAACGAGATGGCCGCGGAGGCGGGGTGCCAGGCGTTGGCGAGCTCGACGGGCTCGTCCAGCTCCTCGTCGTGCGAATCGTCGCCCAACACACTGCCGTCAGGTCGCTCTGCGGACCGGCCACGGGGGTAAAGAGTGCCTACGAGATAGATCCGGTCGGGCCGCCCTTGAACGACTTCCTCCTCTCCGCTCGCCGGTCCGAGGTATTGCTCTCGGAGGTACTGCACCAGGTCGTCCCGAACTGCGACGGGGTCGTAGGCATGCATCAGTTTGCTCCTCCAGCGCTCGGGCCCTCCGCAATTTGTCGCCAAGCCTGGTCCGACAGCGCGAGCCAGAGGCTGATTCGGGGTCGGGTCATCGCGACATACAACCGTGCCCTGGACACCGGGTCGTGGACGTCGTCCACGTCGACGACGCAAACATGTAGGGCTTCCAGCCCTTTGATCTCGGCAGCGGTGACCAGACGCGCGGCGTTTGCGGTCGTTTCGAAGCCTCCCGCCGCCGCGACGAGTCGCCCGGTCCGGTAGGCCTTGCTAGCCGTCGCCGAACTGTCGGAGACCCTGTCACACATCGTCACGACGACGACCTCAGCGAGGTCGACCTCGTCCTTTCGCAAGCGCTTGAGCTGTGCGTCGAGCACAGCTGCAACGGCACTCTTGTCCGAACACCGCTTGTATTCCACGGGTGGGCCCTCGCCCGCCCGGGCGACCCCCAGGTCGGCGGCCGTAACCATCTGCGTCTGGTGAACGACGGTCGCGGTGTTCCGGCAGTTGAATGGCAGCTCGACGACCGACGAGAGTGCTGCCAGCTCGTCGAAGCAGACACGGTCGAACGTCCCGTCCACGTTCGCCTGGTTATTCGGGTCGCAGAAGACGCGCCATCGTCCGCCGGACCAGCCGCCATCGACCAGTTCATCCAGCTCCAGCAACGACTCGACGTTTAGAATGTCCTGCGCCTCGTCGACGACGAGCATATCGACGGTGCCACCGCCGAGTGCCTCATCGAAAGGAACGCAGACGACGTCCGTGTCGCGAAGCTGTTCCCTGAGCATCCGCGCGAGTGGTTCGGAGCGGCAGGTAAGCATCACACGATAGCCCTGACGGGCCGCGCGCCGGGCCGTCTCGACCGCCAGCAAAGTCTTGCCCGAGCCCGCCCCGCCGATGCACAGGACCCGCGGATTGCGCTCGGCGCCCAACAACATGTCGTACTGCCGATCGGCCAGCCGGACGTACTCACTCTCGAGGCTGACCATGCTGCTTCGCAGGGTCGGGAGACGGTCGAAGTCGGGACGTAGCACCCTCAGCAGTTCTCGGTACGCTCCCCCGCGGACTGATCTGCGGGCCCGCAACTTCCAGAAACGGCGTGATCCCTCGAGGGCCTTCTCGATGCCCGAGACGGTCATCGACCGGAAACCCACGTGCTGCTGAGGATCCCACTCGAGATCATCCCCAAGTTCCTGATCCGGTGTGACGACCAGATAACCGAACGCGACGTCCAAGGCGGGGATCCGGTCCTGCAACCGTGCTTCCAGCGCGAACATGGCCGAACGTGCTTGCTCGAACGGCCCTTCGCGTTTCTCCGTTACCTCGCCGTACCGATCCGTCACGGTCCACGTCCCGCCGTGTCGCCCCAGCCGGCCACCCTTGACCTCGATCACTAGGACTGTGTCGTCCCACACGGCTAGGAAGTCCACCTCCGACATCCGCTTGTACTCATGGGCAGGCAGATGCACCGAGTACAGGCACGTCGCCGGCTCCGACAACTCGGCCTGTGCGAGCAGCTTCGCAAGGCGAAGCTCCGCAGTACTTCCGACGCTACCGAGGCGGTCGACCTCAGGAATCAGCCTCACCGACGCCGACCCCCTTGCCGCTCCCAGAGGTAGTCGAACTTCTGGTAGGCCAGGCGTTCGCCGAACTGGCCGAAGGTGTCTGCGACGTTGACGACCAAGCACTCCTCTTTGCCGCCGTTCGCTGGTCCTCGCAAGCCACGTCCGACCATCTGAATGTAGGCGTTCGGGCTGAAGGTGGGCCGGGCGATGTACAGAGCCCGGACACTCGGCGCGTCGAATCCCTGAGTGAGCACATTGCAGTTAGTCAGAACTCTGATGTCGCCCGCGCGGAAAGCCTCGATGCTACGGCGCCGCTCCTGGGTACGGGTCGCCCCGCTGACGGCTGCCGAGCCAATGCCGCGCACACGAAGCAGCGCGGCGAGGACCTGTGCCGACAACACCGACGCGGTGAAGACCAGGATGGGCCACTCGTCGGGCAATGACCCAATGTCCTCCAGTAACCGCTGTGTGCGAGCCTGATCCTTGCCCAATCGATCCAGCGCACCCTGCGGGAGCTGCCGGGTTCTGAGAGCGTAATCCCGTTCTTGCGCATCGAGCTCTAGGTTCGCGCCGTCGAGAATGCGGTGCTCTACCCGCGAGAGGACGCCCTGAGCTTGTAGTGCCGCATACGGGTCTTCCCCGAGTGCGTCCAGCAGACGCCTGTTGAACCGCGCGGCCAGCCGTATGTTGGCTTCTTCGCCGCCTGTGCCTTTGAACGGAGTCGCCGTCAGGCCGAGGAGCGGACGCGTTGTTCTGCGGTGGTCCAGCCCCAGCCATTTCAGCGTCGCGGTGTAGTCCTTCCCCGTTGCCACATGCGCTTCGTCGATCACAACCATGGACGGTTGACTCAGCCAGTCGTAGTCGTCCTTGTCCCGGCAGATCGCGAGCTTAGCGTCGGTCGCGACCACCACCATGACCTCGTCGTCACTGGGGGCCACCTCGTTCCGGTCCCATAGACGGGAAAGCCGAAGCGGCCTGCGGTCGCCGAACTGCCTCCAGACCACGCTCCAGGTTTGGACTGCCTGCTCGCAGAGTTCCTCGCTCTGCGCGATCCACAGCACCGGTCCATTCAGGCCGTCTTCGACGAAGGCATGCACCAAGGCCTGAACCGTGACGCGTGTCTTCCCGGCCCCCGTCGGCAGGAACAGCAGCGCCCGGTCGGGATCCTTGATCAGCTGCCGAATCTCCCCAGCCAACTTCTCCTGGTAGGGGTGCAAGGGGTTCAAGTCGGGTGGGCCCGGCACAGTGAGGTCAGCTTCAAGTCGCTGCCCTCGCTCGCCGGCGTACTCGGCGGGAAAGCCAAGTTGTCTGACGAAGCTGATAGCTGGAGCCGAACTCGCCCACTGCGTCGGGACCGGGAACCCCGCTTCCTGCAGTTCGTGGCGGAGTTCGCGCAGGACGTCATACCCATGCACGTGCAGCAGAAGCTCCGCCAGCTGGTAATCGCCTCCGTTGTCCCCGAGGTGCCGGACGGCTTGAAGCAGGCCGGTGGGCAGCTTCGACTCCAAAACGCGCGGATCGACAAGCGTCAAGAGCTTCTTTGCGGGATCGCGCTCGACCCGGCACGTCGCCATGCGTGACCTGATCTGCTCGTCCTGCGCGTCGCTGAGAATCCGCTCGATGCTCATTGTCGTGAGGTGTAGATCGAACTCTTCTGCGAGCCTCTCCAGAAGCTCTTCGTCTTCGAGGCTCGCCAGGTAAAAGACTGTGTGTCCGTCTCGTGCGACGTCGATAGGCTCCCGATCGATGCCACCCGCGGCCGTTATCTCCCTCGCCAGGCCTTGGCACTCGACGAGTTCAAACCCGTCCAGAACCCCGCCGGCGAGGGCGCGCAGGGCCCGGAACCGGTCCAGGAGAACCACCGGCTCCCCGGGCATCTCCGCAACAATCTCAACGCGAAGTTGCGCGGAAGCCTCCCGGCAACCCCATCTGTCGATGAGCAGATCAGCATCCTCGTCCTTTGCTACGGCGACGTACGGCAAGCGACGTCCCGACAACGCACGGAGTTCCTCCTCTGTGCGCGCGAGGAGGACCTCGTTCGGCGCCGCTAGTACCCCTGACGCGTCGGACAGCGCAGGTACCTGCAAGGGCGTCTCCCCGACGAGGCACCGCGCGGCCTCGGTCAGCAACCGACCGAGGCCCCATGGGTCAGCCTCGGCAGGCGCGCGCGTGAGGAACTCGCGCCAGACGACGGCGGGTACGTCGACGAGAGTCTTTGGAAGCAAGAGCTTGGCCGTCGACTGCCAGTGTGCGACAGGAAGTAGAGGCGAGTACCCGGCCAGCCCTCTACCGACGGCTTCCTCCGCCCGGCGAGGTCCCCAGTCCGTGGCGAAGAGACCGTACGTCCTTGCTGCCCAAAGATGGGGCGCTTGCACCTCCCGTACGTTAGGGAAGAGGCGGTGGTTAGGGTGCCTCAAGCGTGCACGTTCCGGCGCGTCCACATAGAGCAGCTCACGCGTCCACGCCTCCTGAGACACAGGATCATCCGTGTCGGCGAAGCGTCGGAGCAGGTGCAGGGGACCGACCGCCTCGGTATCGAAGTGCAGCAGGTCGGGGTCAGGGCGGCCCAGAGGCGGCAAGTCGCGCAGATGCTGCTCTCGCACGGTCCGCACGTACTCCATGTACATCGGATCATGCAGCGCTGCACGGGTAACGATCGGCCGAGCATCCACGCCAACCGCGCGAAGAATAGTCAGATGCAAATCATGAAATTCGGTGTCCAGGGCGAGCGAGGCCCTGCGGGGTTCCACGACCGCAGGAACGACGACGTTTCCGACCACATGCCAGGACCCATCCGCGCAACGAACACAGAGGCGACCGCCGAGGGCAACGTGCTCCTCCAGCAGGCGCTGCGCGTCGGCGATAGATACCTCATCGACGAGCTTCCAGAATGCGGTCCATTCGTAGTCGCCCCAGTCCCTTCCTGTTTTCTGAAGGAGTTTCCTCAGCTCAAGGGTTGGATCGACATCGCGGAATCCAAGGTTGCGTAAGGTGTCTTCAACACCGGCGCCGTCCAAGAACGATCCGCGGACCAGGCTGAGACCGGCGGTGGAACTCAGGACGTGGCCTCGCAAAAAGACTTGGTCCGTCTCGTCGAGTCGCCGCATACGCCCGGAGGTATCCGGTAGGACGCTCGCACCCTGCATGTCTCGGCGAGTCAGGTCATCCCTAACGGTCCCCAAGATCTTTAGGGCGGATTTGCACTGCTCGTCCGTGCCGTCCGGCACGATCAACACGAGCCATTCGTCTGCCCCGACCTCCGAGTCTGAGACCTTCATGTCTTCCACTCGAACGACCGAGCGCAGTCGGGCCCGTCGTGTGGCTGTCTGGTAGCAGGACCAATGCGGCACTTGCGCCGGCCTGCCCGGGGCCTCGTGCCACGCGCGATGTGTAGGGAGCTCCAGACGCAGATCGAAATGCGGCAAGCGCAGACTACTCGGGAGTTGCAGCTGCCCGTCCGCGTCCGGCACGCAGCGCGTCCGCGCAGCTATGCGCGGTACCCGCTCGGTCAAGTAACGATCTGCGTCGTTATGCGCCTCCCGCCCACGGGCAGGGAGGTAGTCGAAGTGCCTGGCCGGGTCCTCGGCTGTTGTCAGAGTGGGCAGGCCAGCGACGATCATCTCTGCAGCGACGTCGAGAAGCTCGTTGTTGAAGACTCCAGTGAGAAGGTTGGTGCGGTCGTCATTGACTCGCCACGGCGCGTTGATGATTCCGCGGGCCGATGTCTCATCCGCCAATGGAAAGTAGGCCCAGAACCGCCCGAGTTGCTGCGCGTCCGCCAACGCAACCGCATATGAGATGCGGACCTCCTCGCGCCGCACAGCCTCGCCGACTTCACCCAACGCCCCGTCCGATGGACGGTGAGTACGGTGCCACACCCGCCAGTCGGCTTGCTGCCCGGTTTCGCCTTCAAGACGCAGGTCACCGGACGGCAGTTCCACACATTTGTGCTCGACTTCGAACCTCGATTCGACACCTCCGTCGATCACAAGGTGCAGGGCGGACACGTTAGGCACGAAGAGCAGGAACTCGCGGGGAAAGTCCCGCATCTCCTGCTCGAGGCGAGTGCGGTCGCTCGACAGCGGAAGACGGACCACTGTCTGAGCCCAGGAAGCGAGATCCCGCAGAGTCTCGTCCATCTGCATCTCGTGCTCGATGTCAACGAGCGACGGAAGACGCAGAACAGGGAACCGCGGGGCGTCCGGCGCGATGGCGAGGAGCTCAGCTCGTGACCTCGCTGCATCGAAGTCGAAGCAGATCGACCGACTGAAGACGGCAGGTTTCCGGCTGACGCCGAGGACCGACTTGAAGCCCAGCCCGAACCGGCCGATCTCTTCGCCCCGCTTCGCGCTTAAGAAGGCATGGCAGATGGCCTCGAGGCCCGACTGCGTGAAAGTTTCCCCTTCGTTTGCGCAGTAGAGCGAGCCGCCTGCGAGACGGAGCTCAACCCGTCCCCGCGCACCGCTTCGGTGCAGGGCGTCTGCGGCGTTCTGGACCAGCTCCAACAGCTGACGCTGCGCGTACCCACCAGTTCGATAGCTGTCCTCCTGATTGGCGTGCTCAGGGATCAAGAGGGGGTTGGCACCGTATGCCTTCACGACCCGACGACGATGATCGTCTATCCACTGCGCGAGTCCGGGATCGACCTGTCCCCAATCACGGCTCTCACTCATTGTTCACCCCACCTGAAGGCTTGGCTGACCTCGATGAGTGGGCACGACACGTTAGGTGGTTGTGCGCCGGACCCTGTGCAGCGATGGGTGAACGGTTGCCGGAGACAGAGGTGGGGTTCATTTTTCCGCCTACATCAAGCTCGTGTGGTAAGAGGGGAGCGAGCACCGACTCGTCGGCATCTCAGCCGTCAAGAAGCGGAGCCGACCGGTCGGTCAGGTCAGAACCGAGGACCTTGGCCGCATGGCTGTCGACCTTTTCGTTCATCTGGCGATGACGATCAGAGGGTGGCCAATGACGGCTAGCCCCACCGTCGGGCAGATCGAGGGCCCGCCTGCTGGCCCCGGGCGTCGAGCCCACCCTGAGAGCCCGTCGGTTACCCGAACGCGGGTCGGCAAGGACCGAGGCGTCCACACACTCTGCCTTCACCCCATGCGGCAGCGCCAGCTCGGTAAGCACCGCCACCCCACTTTCCACTGACGATTTTCGGACCCTATCGCCCCGAGTCCTGCTAGCGGGACCCCAGGTACTCGGCTGTTCAGCCGGTCCACGCTGGCCTATTTGCGCTGTCAACTAACCCGGCTGTCGATATTGCCCCAAGACAATCAGCCATGGGTGTCAGGCATCTTCCCTGGTCATCGCCGCGTCCGGCTCCCCTGCCTCGTGGGCCGAACCACCGCCAGAGATCGTCAGCGGCGGCCGATGCGCTTGGAGGTCTGTCCGATATCCGACAATGCTACGTCGGTGCTGCCAGGCCGACAGCATCGTTGTCTTGCGCCTGCGACGCGTCGCCGCGGACCCGGTTGGCCGCGCCGATGTCGAAGAGGCGGGTGTCGTAGTAGTAGAACGACACCGACCCGCTGCCGAGGTTGTAGTGCGCCGACTCGACCCGAAACTGCCACTGCCAGGTGGCGAGGCTCTGCCGGCCGCAGTCGGAGAGCCGGCCCCGGGGGTAGCCGTAGTTGGGCCACTCGTAGAAGCAGTACCAGCCCGAGGGGCAGTCGGCGGCGACCAGCGTCGGCCCACGTGCCTCTGCCCAGAATCGGCGGCCAACGTGCCCCTTGAAGAACTGGTCCGCGAGCACTTCCAGGTGCTGGGCGGTGAGAACATCCACCTCCCACATCAGCTGCCAGTGGGACACGATCAGGTTTGCGTAGACGTGCTTGCGGAACCATTCGACGTCAACAGCGTCCTCGATCGGCCCCCAGCATTCGAGTAGCGCGGGATCGTCGATCGCCATCTTGAGCAGGTCGGTGTGGAGGGCGCGCAGAGCCTGCTCGCGGGCCGCCTTGGCCTCCCGTGCCTGCAGCGCCAACGACGCCACCACGCCGATGAGCGCGAGAGCCGCGAGGATCGCCGACGCCGCACCGTACGTCTGGCCGACGTTGCCCAACAGAGGCCAGTCATACCCGGGTCGCCTACCGATCCAGAGCAATACGGCGGGCGAGAACAGGACGGCGGCCAGCATGGCCAGGACGGCAAGGGGCAGGATCATTGGCGTGCCGGGTCGACGGGCCAGATAGGACACCATCCGGAGTCGGGGCACACTGCCTCCACGCTCGCTGGTGGAGGCAGGCTACTACAGCTGCGGCGGTCCCGGCCTTGTCGCGTCGACCTCTCGACGGAAGAAGGATTCGAAGGGCTCAGCCTGCTCAAGCAGCGACAGGATGCGACTTCGGCAGCCCTCCACCACGGCCGGTTCGACTGTCTTTTCCGCACCGATCGGCATGCCGGAGGGGTCGTAGAGAACCTCATAGACGGCTTGACGACCCACCACCATCAGCTCCGGAACCGTGCCCGCCGCAGCCTCCCACGCGCTGACCGATCGCGCGTCCAGGACGCGAATCTGCTCCCCCGCCTCCGCCCGGTAGCGGAGGAAATGCAGCTCCCAGGTGAGATACGGCGTCAGGGGCAGCTCGACGATCCGCAGGCGCCGAAGCCCGGAGCCGAGCTGGTCAAGGTGCTTGAAGAACGCCACCAACTCCGGGTTCGGCTCGGCGGCGATCCGAAGAGCGTCCTCCCACCGACCGTCGGCGTACGCCTCCCAGCTGGGGTTCCCCGGCTCGCGGAACGTCTGGATCCGCTCGGTCTTGAGGATGGGGCCGTCGGTCGACTCGACGGTGGCGTAGAAGTCGGCGTCGTACTCGGGAAGGCTCAGCCGCTGCCGGACGACCGCATCCAACAGGTCACGCATCGGGGATGTCCGGCTTGGCGGCCACGAGCATGCTTCGCGGAATGACGACGACCCGTTCGTCTGCACCAACGCTCACACCATCGGGCAGTCGGGTGGCAAGCACATCGGTCAGATCGCGCCCAATGACAGCGACATCGCCGTTCGAGAGCTCCCAGACGTCGGGGCAGGTCGTCGTTCCCCCGCTCTCACCCAGCTCTGCGGCTGACTTGCCGAGTCTGCGCGAGCAGCGTGCAGTGCGGTCTGCTTCCCAGTGTCCAGACATGTTCGACTCCCACGATTGTGGATTGGCGGTCAGGCTAAAAGGCGAGGGCCAAGGTCCAGACTGAAATCCTCGTGTTTTCGGATAGGAGAAAGTGAATCTATTGACGCCGCACAGGGCGTCTCGGCTGCCCTGGACGGCCGTCAGCGGGTGAAGGTGACCGGCGTGTGGATGCGGGCGGCGGGGAAGCCGAGAGCCAGCAGCCGCGACCGGGCGCCGGCCAGCATCGCGGGCGGACCGCACACGTAGACGTCCTGGTCGGGTTGGTGGTGGTCGAGAGCGATGGTGAGGGCGTCACCCTGCTCGGCCGGCTCGGCGCAGGGGTCGTCGGAGAACGCCGGGACGATCGTCAGCCAGTCGTGCGCGCGTTGCAGCTTGTCGAGGGCGATCGCGTCGTACAAGTCGACGAAGGCGCGGACGCCGACGACCAGGGTCACCCGCCGGCCGTCCGGTGCGGCGGCGACCTGCTCGACCAGGGCGCGCAGCGGTGCCAGGCCGGTGCCACCGGCGACGAGCAGCAGATCGCCGGTACGCGTCGGGTCCAACCGCAGGCCACTGTTGCCGGGTGGGCCGAGCCAGAGCAGCTCGCCGGGGCGTACCTCATGAACCAGGCGGTGGGAGACGGCGCCGGCGGGTACGGAGCGGACGTGCAGCTCGACGGTGCCGTCGGCGCGTGGGGCGTTGGCCGGGGAGAGCCAGCGCCAGCGGCCGGGCAGGCGTGGTGTGCAGACGGGGACGGCCTGGCCGGGGTGGTGGGGCAGCCGCCGCCAGGGACGTACCGTCAGGATGGCGATGCCTGGCGACGGCCGATCGTGGCCGATCACCTGGGCGGGCCACCAGGCCGGACCGTCGCCGACGCGGGCGGCGGCGCGACGGACGGCGTGCGTGGCGTAGTCCACAGCTCGCTCCCCGACGGTCGTCCACAGGGGATGCGGTGCGTTCCGGGCCAGGGTGGCGAGCAGCGCGTCGCCGATGGTGGTGGCGTGTGGGAGCAGGTCGTAGCGACGGTACGCGCGGCCGAGCACCATGAGCAGCGCCGCCCGGCCCGCCCGATCGTCACCGCCGGCCACGAGGCTGCCCAGCGTGGCGAAAAACAGCGACGCCTCGCGCTGCGGCAACAGCCCGGGGCAGCGGTCCTCCAGGGTGCACCAGAAGTCGGCGGCCGCCCGGTCGTCGACCGACGCCCAAGCGGCGGCGAGGCTCATGCGGCCACCTCGAACGCCCGCCTGACCTGGGCAATCCGGCCGTCCGGCAGCTCGGCCGCCCTCAGGACGGCCTCCAGGTAGTCGACGACCCGCCGATGCTGCGCCTCCGACAGCCCCAGACCGCACCATTGGGTTGCGTTCCCGTCGAGCACGGTGACCAGGTGCGCGGCGAGCCGGCCCAGATCAACCCCGATGAGGTACGGCGACAGCTCCGCGTCCGCCGCGACCAGGCGCAGCCAGCGGGCGACCAGGTCGGCCGGTGTCGTGAGTTGCTCAGGGGTGGTCATGGCGGCTCCGAGACGTCGACGGATCGAGTGGCGCCGGGGCGGGCGGGTGCGGGACTGCGCCGTTGAGGGCCGGCGCAGCTCCGGAGCCAGCACCCGCCCCGGGCCATGCGTCCACCCTGGCCAGGCCCTTGGCTTCCCGGTATGACTACTCGCTGTATCTGCGCTGTACCTACGCTGCACCGGGAGCCGATAGGCTGCCGGAAGCGGCCATGATGCGATGGGAGGCGAGAGCTTTGCCGACTGTCGAAGCGTGGACAGGCCGCGAAACCCGTGCGCTGCGCCAAGCGCTGCGGATGAGCATTCGCGACTTCGCGGAGAACCTCGGTGTCAGTGAGCGCACCGTCTCCAAGTGGGAGGCAGGCCGAGAAGCGGTTCATCCTCGACCGGAGATGCAGGCCGCTCTGGACACCGTGCTGAGTAGAGCCGACAGCCAGGTGGCAGATCGCTTCGTCAGCACCACCAGCAGAGCCGCCCCCCAGCCCAGCACGGTCAGTACGGGTTACCGGGTCCAGTCCCACAAGTTCATTCCGGCCTATGTGGGCGCAGCCGCAGCCGCGGAGTTGGTAGCGCAAGGAGCCTTCCAGCCACGTCACCACGAGTGGCTGGAGGTCGCAGTCGCGGGGTTGCCCCATCCAGGGGGAACGTGTACCGCTCACGTCTTCGCCTGCGGTGTCATGGTGCTGCACATCGCGCAGCAGCTGCACTTTTCTGCTCTGACCGCTCTGGCGGCATGGCGATACGCCAGCTACGAGAATGACGTGCCCTGGGCAGCCGAGCAGGTTGCGAGACTTCTCTCGCCTCTTCCCTCCTCCGCCAACGTCGGGCCCGAGTACGTGCTGTCGATGTACGTCCTGGAGGAGTCGGCCTGGACCGGGGACGAGCTTGAGAACGCCCTGCGCTTGATGAGCCTGCCGTCCGTGCTGGTCAACCGTCACGCAAAGTCCTGTCCCGAACCAGTGGGTGACCACGTCGAGCGCCGGTTGCTAGCCCTAGGCTTCGATCAGCCCTCCCTTCAGCCCTTCGGCGTGCAGGGAGTCTCGGTCGGCTACGCCAGTTGGGCAGGAGTCGCCTACCATGCCCTGTCACCCGAGCGGGCGCTCATGGTTGACGACCTGGTGTCCTGTGAGGTGGACGTGCAGATGCTCTGGGCCTACTGCCGCCACATCGAGCGCCAGGTCGAAGACGGGCGAGACCCGGTCGTGCCGCCCGAGTTCGGCTGGCGTTTTCTGCGCGCTGCCCACTCCCGATTGACGACAGCCAGGGCCCGTGAGACGGCGCAGCACTGCATGATGCGCGAGGCGACGCTCTCAACGAGCGGCCTACCGGCACGTCTGATGCAGGCGCAGGTCGCCCTTCGCGAGACTGCGGCGTTGAGTGGCAGAGTCGACGGATGAGTGAGAGACGCGCCGCGCTGATCGTCATCGACATGCAAAACGGCTTCATCAACGATCGAAGCCGGGGCGTCATCCCGAAGGTCGTCGAGCTGGTCGAGCATTGGGAGGCGACCGGGCGGCCGGTGGTGTTCACTCGCTATCACAACTACCCGGGCAGCCCGTTCGAACGACTGATCCATTGGTCCTCGGTGCAGCATCCTCCCGAGACGGAAATCGTGCCCGAGCTGGCGGAGCATGCGAGCCGTGCCAGAGCGGTGATAGACAAGAAGATCTACTCGTACTTCTCGGCCGACGGCGCTGCCCTGACGGAACGGGAGGGATGGACCGACCTGCTGTTCTGTGGTGTAGCGACGGAGAGCTGCGTGTTGAAGTCAGCGGTCGACGCCTTCGAACGTGACCTGACACCGTGGTTCGTGACGGACGCGTCCGCCAGCCACGGCGGACAATCCGCACACGAGGCGGGCCTGTTGGTTGCGCGCCGGTTCATCGGAGCCGGGCAGCTCATCAGCACCGACGACGTGCGCGTCAAATTCTGAGAGACGCCACGACGACCCGGCTCGTATCCAGTCGATCGCACGTCGTCCGACTCGGGCAGACTGCGGTCATGACGGAACGCCCGGTGCTGTATCTGGTCGTCTGCGCTGCCGGCCCCGCGGAGCACATCGACGAGCTGGTCGACCTGCTGATCGCCGACGGGTGGCGGGTGTGCATGATCGTCAGTCCCACCGCCGCGCCGTGGCTCGACCGCGCGGCCTTGCAAGAAAAGACCGGCTATCTCGTACGCGTCGAGTGGCGCATGCCCGGCGACCCCGAGCCGCACCCACCGGCCGATGTGGTGGTGGCCGCGCCCGTCACGTTCAACACGGTGACGAAGTGGGCGCTGGGCATCAACGACACTCTGGCGCTTGGTGTCCTCAACGAGTCGCTGGGCGCGGGCCTACCGATCCTCGCGTTCCCGCACGTCAAGGCGGAGCTAGCCGCCCATCCAGCGTATGCGAGTCACGTGGCCGTGCTGCGCGCTGCCGGTGTTGCCGTCGCCCACGGGAAGACGATCAGCCCGGCGCCAGATCGCTGGAGTGCGGTCATCGAGGAAGCGCGGACGGTTCGCCATTCTTGAGGAGCTGCCACCTCTCCTCATGTCGCGCGGCACCGCACACGGCGCCAGGAACGCCGCCGCCGGACTGCCCAAATGGAAGGTCAGAGAAACTCAGGAATTCGTAATCGCCCCTCGAACCACACCTTCAACACGGCCCGCAGCCTGCGTAGGGTCTTCGTGCTCCCAAACTCGTATTACAGACCAGCCCTCGTCAGAGAGCAGTTGGTCTGTCTCTCGGTCACGGGCGCGGTTCGCGTCGATTTTTTCGCGCCAGAAGCGGTCATTGACGCGGGCGGGGCGATAGTGCTCAGGGCAGCCATGCCAGTAACAGCCATCGACGAATACAGCTACGCGGGCGGCAGGAAACACGATGTCCGCAGTTCGGCGCAGATTCCGCAACGGTCGGCCGTTGACCCTGTAGCGCAAACCTCTCTTGTGCAAAATCGAACGTAGCCGCAGTTCGGGTCCAGTGTCACGGGACTTGTTGGCGCGCATAACGGCCCGTACGCTCGGATTCTTCGCCCAAGACGTCTTGCCGGCGTCAGGCGGGGTGAGAAGATGCCTCGCCCACGCCAGGCGCCAACCCTCGGCCAGGTTCTCCTGCCGGGTAGCGTATTCAACCTCGCCGAGATAGCGAGTGGGTGAGCGGCCCTTATCGGACCAGCGTAGGTAGGCCCGGATCCTACGAGTCCGAGGCAACAGTTTGAGTTCGACAGACGCGCGCGCCTGCCGGCCGTCGCCGAGGTCGACCCAACGCCGGTCGGGCCCGCCGGCAGCGCGATCCTGCTCAAGCGACGCAGCTCTCCGAGTGCGCCCCTGCTGGCCCTTCCAAGCCTTCGGATCCGGCGACTTGTCCGCCCAGCCGCTGTCGAGCCGGGTCGCAGTCGTTGTCACCGCTGGCTCTCGGCCTCATCGAGCGCGGCCGCGATGGCTTGGGCGAAGAACTCACCGAGCGCGACCGGCACAGCGTTGCCAAGCTGGCGCATCTGCTCCCCTCGCGGACCAGCGAGCTTCCAGTGATCGGGGAACGTCATGACTCGTGCCGTTTCCCGCACCGTCATGTAGCGATGCCGGTAGGGGTACGGCGAGTCATTGAGATCCTCAGGTAGGAGCTCATCGGTCAGTAGCACGGACTCGCCGCCCGGCACGCCGTGCACTCCGGCCTTGACCGTCTTTGCCGGCCGGTCCAGTTCGTTCGGCGTGTGACCAACGTAAATACGCGCGTTCGGCCAACCGATGTGGTCCGTAACTCCGCCAAGGTTGTATTCCCGACGATCAAGCCTCTCCCAGGGAACGGGGGGAAGAGGAGATTGTCCACCAATTCCCTTAAGGGCATCCCGCATCGTACGCCACGGAAGCAGTCCATCGTCCAGAGGAGGGGTAGCCGGCAATCGGGACATGACACGTCGGCGTACATGGTCAGGCACTTCGGCATGCCTTTCCCAGTAAGCGCCATCAAGCATCGACCGGATCAACGCGGCTTCCGAATATCGCGGACGTACCGCCTCCCGAAAGCGATCGACGTTAACTCCAAGATCCGAACGGAACGCCACCATGATGATCCTGTTACGGACCTGTGGCACGCCGTAGTCAGCCGCGTTTACCTTGGTAGTGATGACCTGGTACCGCTGCTTGGGATCGGACGGCTCCTCAGCGAGACGCGCGCGCAACACCTCGTCATGGTCACGCCAAGTGGCGTCTCCGTTGCGCTCCTCGAAGGGGAGCTGCAACTCACGCTCGATGTACTCGAAGTACGGCCTAAACGACGGGCGCAATAGCCCGCTGACGTTCTCGCAGATGACGGCCTTCGGCTGAATCTGGCGGATGGCGCGGAACATCTCCGGGAACATGTTGCGCTTGTCCTCGTCACCCCGTGCGACGCCACCCAAGCTGAACGGCTGGCAGGGCGGCCCCCCGGCTAGGAGATCTACCCGGTCCCATAAGTAGCCAAATTCGACCCGGGACACGTCGCCCTCGACCAGGGGCCACCGCTGGCCGGTTGAAGGGATCCACTCGTCCTCTCCCCTCGACACGGCGGCGTTGGCTTTGAGCGTGTCGCACGCGTACTTCACAAGCTCATTGACCAGTAAGGGCCGGAAGCCCGCTCGATGCACAGCCATGGCCAACCCACCGCCACCAGCGAACAACTCCACCGAGGTGCGGTCATTAACTGGCTCTCCTGACGGCTCAAGCATCGCGGAAGCATACCGCGGAGTTGTGGATCTAGAAAGTGACACGCCGGCCCGAAGCCACTGCGGGTGGGCTTCCTGGGACGACCACGGCGGCGACCACAACCAAAGAGTCCCAGCGGCTGGCCCTCCGGTCAGCCCGTCAGAGGCGATGTGGTTTGGTTACGACCACAGGAGGAGCGATGGCGACGTGGCAGCTAGGTCCCTTCGACAACGACGACGCGGTCGAGTGGTGTGTAGCGCTGGAGAACACAGCACCCGATCAACGGTCGAACTTCGTCCGTCGCACCCTCGACGCCGCCGTCTCGGCGGGGCGCGCCCTCACTCCCGAGGACGCCGCTCAAACCATCGCCGCCGCCGCGACCTTGTTGCAGTCGGTGGCTGGAACACCGCCGTCAGAATCGGCCTACGCGCCGCGCTTTCTCCTCGGCCGCGAAGACATCCTGGTCACTCCACAGTTGCTTGACGTGGCCACGCGGGCTCTTGACACGGTACTCGCCTATGATTCGGCATGGCGCCTACGTTGGGCTGAGGATATAGAAGAGGAAGAAGCGTTCGGAGTCATCGAGGAGCTTCGCGCTAATCTTGCTACGGTGACGCTATAAATTAGGGCATCTACGACTGCCCCTTGGCTAGGTCGAGGTTCCCTCACGGCGCTCGCCACGATCACGGGAACCCTCACGTGCAGGCACCTTATTCAGCGCCAATGATTAGAGATCCCTGAGCAGCCCTTCAAGCGGTGTTAGGCCCTCTTCGACGACCATCGCTTCTTGGACTTCCTGGCCGACCACCGGCACGGCGTCCAGATTCGGAGGCACAACCGCAGCGAGATGAGTACCTACTTCATATCGAAGATCGTGAGCACTCTTTTTGGTCGCTGGCCGTTTCGCAGCCCATGCTCGACCGGGGTGCAGCATGTCCCACGAGGAACGAGCCTGCTCTCCCCGACCCTTACCGGGATCATGGTTTCCAAAGCCGTCGATGAGCACGTTCCAGACCGGCCGGTAATGCCCAATCAGCAACGCCTCCGCGAGTGGGACCCAGATGTCATCCGCGACAAGGTAGCGGCATCGGAAGTCCGCAAGACGTAGGCCAGCTTGCCCGCGCTCGTCGCTGTACGCCTCAGCAAGCTGCACCGACCTGGCGTGCTGCTTGAGCCGGTTGAACAGGGCAGGCTCTGCCGTCGTGCTTTGGAGACCCAGCGCTCCCTGCCGGGCACCGGGGGCGCTGGCACGGCCAACGTATATGGGTATTTCTCCAGGCTCACGCGCTGGCGGAGCGATCGGTCGGTACAGGTCAAGGGTGCCGACGTAATAGATGGCGTAAAGCCCGGCACCAGCAAACGCTGCCTTTGGCGGCAAGGGCGCCAGAGGTCTCGCAAGCAGAGCCCGCTCCACGCTCTTGCCCAGCTCTACACGGTCGAGTGGATTGTAAGGCTTCAAGCGCTCTGACATAGACGTGAGGTTAGCGTCTCATGATCGTTCTGCACAGTTCCCAGCGCAACGAATGCCGATCGGTCCAATGATCGGAACTCCTGGCCGAGCACTCGTGGGACCTCCAGGCTGAACAGACGGGCGAGACGGTGGAGCGGTCGACGTCTGAACGACCGCGATGCCACCTTAGAACTTGGCGGTTCTTGGCTAACCGGACAGGAGATCTTAAGGCTGCGCCCGCAGGACAGCCGAACGATCGCCGCGTAGGCCTGCCCGGTCAGGCGGCGTCCGCGTTCGGCGTGAACCTGACGTCCAGCCTCCTGTCGAGGGCGCGCGCGAGGCGTTCCAGGACCGGCAGAGTCGGCACAGTGCCGCCCGCCTCGAAGCGGGCCACCGCGGACTGCGTCATGCCAGCGGCGTTCGCCAACTGGCTCTGGCTCCAACCGTGCCTCTCCCGCAGGTGACGCACCTCTTGACCAAGCTCGAAGGCGATCCGGGTGGCCTCGTACGTATCGGCTGCCCCTGGCTCCGCCATTCGGCGCTCGCGCAGGTCGTTCCAATCCAGGCGATCACTCATCGCTCTGCCCCCTCGTTCACGACATGTCGCTCCGCCACGCACCGCTCGAATGCGCGGCGGGCCCGATCGACTTCCCGGTCCTCCGCGTCCTCGGGTGGCAGCTCCACATCACCTCAACCCATAGCATCGATGCTATAAGGTGCCGGCCATCTGGGAGCCTCGCCGCGCCCTCGGCGCTGGCGTCACATGACGCTGGCCGAGGGGGCGGCGATCAACCGGTGGCTCCGATCCGAGCCACACGACGTGCGTTCACCACCTACGACTGCTCACGAGCGGGCGCAGGTCGGTGATGTGGCGGCTGGCGTACCCGAGCCGAGGAAGCCGAAGGACGTCGTGCCGCCCGGGGCGAGCGAGCCGTTGTAGGAGACGTTGCGGACCGTCGCGGTCGAGCCGCTGGTGCTCAGCGTGCCGTTCCAGACTTGGCTGATGCTCTGGCCGTTGCTGAGGTTCCACGTGACCGTCCAGCCGTTGACGGCGGCGGTGCCCGCGGTCACGGTGACCTCGCCCTGGAAGCCCCCGGACCACGAATTGACGGTGCGGTACGTCGCGGTGCAGGCAGCGCCGGATGGTGGCGGCGTGGTCGGCGGAGTGGACGTGGGCGGGGCGGACGTGGGCGGGGTGGACGTGGGTGGTGACGTCGGCCCGTCCGGCGGCACCAGGGGGCAGGTGGCGCTGTAGCGCGAGACGCCGGTGCTGTCGGCCAGTGGGCAGAGGAACTGGGTGTAGCGGGTGTCGTTGTCCAGGAACGTCTTGAGCCAGGGGATCAGGAGTCGCATCTCGGTCGGGTTCGACCTGGTGAACGAGAGGTGGTCGTTGCCGGCCAGCTCCGCCCAGGCATGTTCCACGCCGGCGGGCAGGGTGTTGTAGATGCCCTGCACGTAGGAGGGCGTGACCGTGCCGTCGTTCTGTCCCGACAGGAGCATGGTGGGGACCTGCGTGGTGGCCATGTTCAGGTTGTTGCCGGGCGTACCGGGTGCGAGGCCGACCGCCGCCTTCAGGGTCGGCCGCCGGAGGGCGGCGAGGAGGGTTCCGGCCCCGCCCGCCGAGTGGCCCATGACGCCCAGCCGGTTGGGATCGACCCGGTTGCGGATCGGGCTGGTTCGGGTGAGGTAGTCCAGTGCCGCGAGCAGCTGGGTGGCGCGGGCGTCGGCGCCGTCGGTGCGGCTGTTGGTCTCGATGCCGATCACCACGAAGCCGAAGGACGCCAACCAGGGCCCCATCCAGGCTTCCTCGTTGGCGAACAGGGCGGAGTAGCCGGGAACGATCGCTACCGCACCCCAGGTGCCCAGGCTGGTGTCGGTCGGGTAGTAGACGTACCCACCGTTGAAGCCGTTGCCGGCGGGCACGGTCGCCTGTGTCGTGGCGAACGGGCCGCGGGTGGCGGCGACGCTGGCCGGGGTCGGATCCGGACCCCGCTGGTACGGGCTGTCCGCGGCGGCCGCGTCCCGTGTCGCTGTCGCCATCGCCAATCCGAGGACCAGCGCGAGCGCGGCCGTCAGCCATCGTGTTGGCTGCTTCATCGACGGCTCCACTGCTGGTTGGCCTGGCCGGTGCAGGTCCAGAGGACGAGCTTCGTGCCGTTGGCGGTGCCCTGGTTGTACGGGTCCAGGCAGAGGCCGGACTGCACTCCGGTGATGGTGCCGTTGGCGTTGACGTTCCACTGCTGGTTCGTCCCGCCGTGGCAGTCGTAGATGGTGACCTGGGTGCCCGGGGAGGTGCCGTAGCCGGCGGCGTCGAGGCACTTGTTGCCGTAGACGGTCAGCGCCTTGCTGGACGTGTAGGTCCACTGCTGGTTGGTGCCGCCGTGGCAGTCCCACAACTGCACCTGGGTGCCGTTGGTGGTGGAGGAGCCGGGGACGTCGACGCACCTGCCGGACCGGGTGCCCACGATCGTGGTGGTCTGTCCGCCGCCGCTGCTCGGGTTGCCGATGCTTCCGGGGACCGACTGCAACGCGCTGTACCAGCGGGCGGCCATCTTGTCGTAGCCGCCGGCCGTGGGGTGGACGCCGTCGATCAGGTCGGCGGTGGTCAGAGCGCTGTGCATGTCGACCAGGTGCACCCGCTTGCCGGCGTTCACCTTGCTCTGCACGATGCCGGGGATCGCCGCGTTGAAGGTGCGGGCGGCCGCATCCTGTCCGCTGTTGGAGAGCGGAATGAGCTGCGCCACGAAGACCTCGGCGGTGGGTACGGTGCTAGTGATCTTGTCGATCAGGGTGGAGAGCCGGTTCGGCGCGGTGCTCACGTTGTAGTTCTGCAGGATGTCGTTGGTGCCGATGTGCAGCAGGACGGTCTGCGGTCGCTGGGTGTTCAGCCAGCCGACGATGTTGGTGTCGATCTGGTCGATACGCCAGCCGGGATGCCCCTGGTGGTCGTGGTCGCCCAGGCTGGCCGGCCCGTTGAACTGCGATCCGACGAAGTCCACGGTGTACCGACCGGCGGCGAGACGCTGCCAGAGCCCGATGCGGTACCCGCCGGGCACCTGGGTGCCCTCGGTGATGGAGTCGCCGAGCGGCATCACCCGCACCCCGCCGTTGGATTCCGCGTTGGCCGGCCCGGTGGGTGTCACCACTCCGGCGACCACGACACCGAGCGCGGCGAGCGTCGCGAGCCATCGTGCCCTCGTTCGCATAGCTATCTCCCCTGGGTTGGTCGAGCTGGCCGAGGGCATGGGCCGACCGGTGGGGCCGCCACGGGCAGCCGGCAACCGTCTGGGAGCGGGGCCGGCCGGACCGAGCAGCCGCCGGCTGCCGGGCGTTCACCCGGCGCGCGCGCCGATCGTCACATCGGCACGGCGTCACTGCCTCAGCACTGGGACGAGTGTGAGCGTTAACAGCGATGATTGTAGATACATTGGATTGCTCTGGTCTACCGGCAACGTCGGGGCCGGCTGCCGAGGGCTCCCGCGTTAGGTTACGAAGATGGAGCAGCGGATCAGCCTGATCACCCTCGGCGTCTCGGACCTGCCACGCGCCAAGGCGTTCTACGAGCGCCTCGGCTGGCGCGGCCAGGAGGTCGAGGGGACGGTCTTCTTTCAGGCCGGCGGCCTGGCCGTCGTCCTGTGGAGCCGCGACAAGCTGGCCGCCGACGCGGACGTCCCCAACCCGGACACGGGTGGCTTCGGCGGAATGACCCTGGCCCAGAACGTCCGCTCACGCGCGGAGGTCGACGAGGTGATGGCCACCGCGAGCGAGGCCGGGGCCGAGGTGACCCAGCCGGCGCGGGAGACGTTCTACGGCGGCTACGCCGGCTACTTCGCCGACCCGGACGGTCACGTCTGGGAGATCGCCTGGAACCCCGGCTTCACGCTCGGCCCGGACGGCACCCTCACCCTGCCCGACTTCGGCACCGCGACCTGACCCCTGCGATCGGAGATCTTGGACAGTTTCCGTTAGCTGCTAACGGAAACTGTCCAAGATCTCGGTGCGGCGTCACCGGGCCGGGCGCCCGCGACCTCATCTGACCAGCGCCGGCCGAGACGGCGGGCGCGGACCGGCATGGGGCGGCGGTCACGGGCAGAATCGCAGGGCGGTCGCGCGAAGAACGGCACGGCGATCACGCGGAGACCGGCGCGACGGTCACGGGCGGAACGGCTTCGGGGATCACGGCTCGGGCGGCGGGCAGAGCAGCCGTTCCACCAGCGGCAACAGCGGATCCAGGCAAACGGTCAGCAGTGCGGGATCGGGCGTCGCGGTGGGTGCGGACGACGGCGACACGGTGGGTAGGTCCGTCGGCGTCGTGCCGGGCGACGGAGTGGGAGGGCCTGAAGGCGCCGGCGTCGCCTCGACAGTCGGCGACGCCGACGGGGTGACAGCGACGGCTGGCGACGCGGACGGTACGGCGGCGACAGCGGGCGACGCCGAACGGACGGCAACGGCGGCCGGCGACGTCGAAGGCACCGCGACCACGGAGGAGGCGGCAGCGGGGAGCGGTGGACCGGCCGCCGGAGGACCCACCAACTCGACCACGAACGCCGGCTTGACCACGAGGGCCGGCGGCGCTGTCAGGGCAACGGGTGTCCGCAGCGGCGCCCTCGATCCGGCATCCCGTATCGTGGCCGCCTCGGCTCGCCGCATCGGACCGGTCGGCGACGGCCCGACCGCGCCGGGGCCCAGCGCCGCGAACACCACCGCCGCGACGGCGGCGACGGCGAGCGCCCGGCGGTCGGGGCGTACCGCCGTCAACGGCGCGTCGGCCGGCCCGACCGTCGGCAGTGGCACGGGCGGGGATGCCTGGTGCGCGGCCAGCAGGGCGTCGAGCTGCGCGGTGACGGCGGCACGATCCCCGGCAGCCGAAGCAGCCGCGAGGGTGAGATAGAAGCGGACGTTCACGGCGGTGCTGGCCGGGACCAGCAGCCCGGAGAGTCGGCCGTCGTCGTGCAGCAGGGTGACGGGCACGCCGGGGTGGTGGGCGACGCCGCGCAGGTCCGCGTACCGCCACTCGCGCCGGTGCTCGCGGCCGGCGAAGGCCACGCGGTGGCTGGTCACGACGGCCATGCCACTGTCGACGCTCCGCAGGCCCGCAGGCAGGGCCGCGTCGGGTGTCTCGGTGAAGGCGCAGCCGCCGGGCGTGGGCAGGCCGGCGACGTGCCGGGCCTCCGCCTCGACCAGCTCTGCGACGGGTACGACCCGGAAGACGAGTTCGTCGACGTCGAGGTCGACGGGGAGGCCGGTGCGTGGCTGCGTACACCCGAGGAACCCGGCGGCTTCGATCCGTAGCCGGACCAGGTGGTCCCCGCGTAGGCGCCAGGCGGCGGTGGCGTCGCGGTACGCGCGCTGACGCCGCTTGTTCTCGCGCTCGGCCCAGGCGAGCCGCCAGGAGGGAGGTGCCAGCAGTGCGGTCACGGTCACACGCGGTACAACCGCTCACGTACGTGACAGGCAACGCTCGTCGAATCGATGTCTCCCGTTGCGCCCGAAAGGAGAGAATTGACGGGCGGCGACGGCTGCTCCGGCAGAGAACCGGAGCAGCCGCCGATCAGGACGGCAGCGGCAGCCCTACGAGCGCAGCGAGGTGAAGAAGTCCCTCAGCTCAGCGGCGAGCAGGTCCGGTTCCTCCAGCGGCATGAAGTGCCCGCCTCGGCCGGGTTCGCTCCAGTGCCGGATGTCGGTGCAGGCCCGCTCGGCGATCTCCCGGGGGAAGTTGGCCTGCGAGGGTTCGGTGCTCACCGTGAACGCGGCGGGCACGGTGATGTCGGGCCGTGGCGTGTTGTGGCCGAAGTCGACGTACTGCCGGAACGACGAGCCGATCGTGCCGGTCACCCAGTAGAGCGTGATGATCGTGAGCAGCGTGTCGGTGTCGAAGCTGTTCGACAGGTCGCCGCAGTTGTCGCTCCAGTCCCGGTACTTGTCGACGAGCCAGGCGGCCAGCCCGGCCGGGGAGTCGGCCAGCGCCGCCGCGAGGGTGTCCGGCCGGGTGCCCATGATGGCGCTGTAGCCGCCGTCGGTCTCGTCGTACGCGGCCTCGGCGTCCAGAAACGCCCGCTCGGCCGCCGAGAGCGGTCGGTCGTCGAAGCTGGCCGGGAACGGTGGATGGATCATGTGGATGCCGGCCACCTGCTCCGGATACCGGGCGCCGAGCCAGCCGGTGACCACCCCGCCGACGTCACCGCCGAAGGCGCCGTACCGCTCGTAGCCGAGCACGTCGGTCATCAACTCGTGCAGCGTCCGGGCGAGGACCGCCCGGGTCAGCGGCACGTCGGGCAGCTCCGAGTAGCCGAAGCCGGGCAGTGACGGCACCACCACGTCGAACGCGCCCCCGAGAGGGCTGGTCAGCCGGTCGACCAGGGGCAGCATCTCGACGAAGCTGCTGGGCCAACCGTGGCTGAGGAGCAACGGCGGCGGTGCGGGCGTACCGGCCGGGCGGGCCGCGCGGACATGCACGAAGTGCAGCTTCCGGCCGCCGACCAGCGCCAGATACTGGGGGTACGCGTTGAGCGCGGCCTCACGGGCACGCCAGTCGAATCCGTCGTGCCAGTAGGACACCAGGTCCCGCAGGTAGTCGGGATCGGTGCCGCCCTGCCACGGTCGGTGGCCGCTGCGGTCGGTGAAGCGGGTACGGGCCAGCCGGGCCCGCAGGTCGACGAGGACCGCATCGGAGACGTCGATGCGGAACGGTGAAACAGACATGTGTCCTCCGATGAAGGAGGGCGCACTCCCCGACGCGAAGACGTCAGCTGAGGGGGACGGACGAGAAGGGCGCCCAGACGTGACAACTGGTGTTCACGGGGCTCACCTCCTTCTCGTCGCTGACGCGGATCACCGTACCCCAGTCAGCCCGCGCGCCGCCGATGGGGCAGGGGGCCGAGCAGTGGGCCGTCGGCCGGAAACCGCGACCGGGTACGCGGCGGGTACGCCTCGCAGTGCCCGGCCCACTGGTCGGCGGCGACGGCGAGGGCGTCCGCGGAGACGGTGAGGACCAGCGGATAGACGGCGTTGGCCGGCCGGCGCACCCACGGGGGCAGCGACTCGGCGGAGAACTCGACTGTCAACTCCAGCCGGCGGCGGCGGATCGCCCGGGTGCGCAGGGCCAGGTTGGGCTCGGTGAAGCGGACCATCGCCGGGGGCGGGCTCGGCCCGCCGGCCGCCGTCGCCTGACCGTGCAGCCAACTGCCCAGCGCGCGGGCCTCCTCGACCATCAGGCTCGGGTAGTGGTGCGACCAGGTCTGGCCGTCGGCGGTGCGGGCGTCCACCTCGATGAGCAGCCAGTCCTGCCATCCCGGCGCGGCCCGCTCGGGATCGTCGGGCGGGTCGATGCCAGGCTGGTAGCCGACCGGGCGGATCCGCACCCGGGCACCATCATCGGACCGGATCTCCACCCGATCATTCTGGCCGACCGAAGCGGACAATAACCCCCAAATCACGTTACTGAGTGATGGTCCGCCGGACGCCTCGATGCTCGGCGCACGCGCCCGCCCGGCCACCGGCAAGGCTGACCGAGCCGTCCCGGCACTGCACCAGATAGCCCCGGCCCGCCCAGAACTGCGGCACGCAGTCGAACCAGTCGCAGACCTCGGCGGCCGGCCGGCGGATCCGGGTTCCGGCACAGAAGTCGTACCCCAGGGGATTTTCCGGCGCGCCGCAGCGCGGCCCGGCGGTCGCGGTGGACGACGGGCGCGGCGACGACGGCCGCTTCGGCGCGGTGGTGCGCGCGGGCGGCGGGGACACCGGGCGCAGCAGCGCGGGGAGCGCGCTGGGGGTCGACGCCGGAGTGGCCGCCGCCGCGACCTCCGCGCCGCGGGTCGGGCCCGACGGGTTCGAGTCGAGAAGCGCCGCCGGCACCAGTAGGGCGATGCCCGCGGCGACCGCGATGGTCCGACGGCCACCGGGGACGAGCGAGGAGAGCCGGGCCTGCGCCGGCGTGGTCACCGCTGGCCGGAACGGCTTGAGCTGGTCGTGCTCCGCGATCAGCTCGTCGAGCTGGGCGAGCACCGCGGCGCGCTGCTCGATCGCGTCGGCGAAGGCCAGCGTCAGCTTGAACCGGAAGTCCGCCGCCGCGTCGGTGGGCAGCAACAATCCGGAGGTACGCCGCCGGTCCAGCACCTGGATCAGGGTCACCGGCGCCGCCGGGTCGTGGGCCAGGCCGGTCATCCGGCCGTACGCCCAGTCGCGCCGGCCGCGTCCGCCGAGCAGGACCAGCCGACGGCTGGTGATGACGGCCATGCCGGCATCGGTGACGCGTACGCCGTCGGGCCGGCGTGGGCGCAGCGGCGCGGCCGGCGCGGCGACCGTCAGGTCCGGCGCGGGCAGCACCGTCGTGTGTCGCACCTCGACCAGTTGCGCGGCGGGCAGGGCCCACAGCACGACCTCGTCGTCGACCAGCTCAAGTGGGAGGCCCGCGCCGGCCGCCGCGGAGCCCTGGAAGTCGGCGGCCAGGGCGCGCAGCCGCCGTAACTCGTCGTCGCGTCGCCGCCAGGCCGTCTCCGCGCCGCGGTACGTGCTGACCCGCCGCACGTTCTGCCGCTGCGCCCAGCGGTACCGCCACGTGGAACCCGTCGATTCAGTCTTTGCCACGCCGACTCCTTCGCCGCGCAGGCCACCAATCCGGGGTGCACTCGGATTAACAGTGTTGACGGTCGGCCGGGACACGCCAGGACGGGCGAACTATCCGAATGGCGGAGCAACCCGGACGATAGGGCGATACTGCTGCGTCGATTCACCTTCCGTCGTGTCGTGCGGGGCGGTCGCTGTCTCGGTAACGTCAGCCGCAGCCGGGTGGCGACGCCGCCGCACCGCCCGCACGGAGGGGGTGAGGGTCATGCCGCCAGACACCCTGCCCGGTGTGGTGGTCGGGGTCGACATCGGCACCACGAGCACCAAGACCATGGCGTACGACACCGACGGGCGGCTGCTCGCCAGTCACTCCGCCGCCTACCCCCTCGACGATCCGCACCCCGGGTACGCCGAGCAGGACCCGGAGGTGATCCTCGCCGCCGTCGTCGAGTCGATCCGGGCCGTGGTGACCGAGCTGACCGTTCCGGTCTCCGGCCTGGCCTTCTGCTCCGCCATGCACAGCCTCATCGGGCTCGACGCGGCCGGCAACCCGCTCACGCCGTCGGTGACCTGGGCCGACTCCCGCGCCACCCGCCAGGCCGAGCGGCTGCGGGCCGTGCCGTCCGGGCTGGCCCTGCACCGACGCACCGGTACGCCCATGCACCCGATGTCGCCGCTGCCCAAGCTGCTCTGGTTCGCCGAGCAGGAACCCAAGCTCTTCGAGCGCGTCGCGCACTGGGTCGGCATCAAGGAATGGGTGCTGCTGCGACTCTGCGACGCGCTGGTCACCGACCACTCGATCGCCTCGGCCACCGGCCTGATGAACATCCACACCCTCGAGTGGGACACCGAGGCGCTGACCATCGCCGGCATCACCGAGGAGCAGTTGCCCCAACTGGTCGCCACCACCGCCGTCCTGCCCGGCCTCGCCCCGCGGGCCGCCACCGCCCTCGGCCTGCCGCCACGCACCCCGGTGGTGGTCGGCGCCGGTGACGGACCGCTGGCCAACCTGGGCCTGGGCGCGGTGCACCCCGGCATGGTGGCCTGCTCGATCGGCACCAGCGGCGCCATGCGGGTCATGGTCGAACGCCCCGGCGTGGACCCGCTGGGCGGGGTGTTCTGCTACGCGCTGACCGAGGATCGCTGGGCGGTCGGCGGCGCGATCAACAACGGCGGCATCGTCCTCAAGTGGGCGGGCGCGGCGCTCGCGCCGGAGCTGGGCGAGCACCCCGAGGAGGAGCTGGTAGCCCTCGCGGCCCGCGCCCCGGTCGGCTCGGGCGGGCTCATCATGCTGCCGTACCTGCACAGCGAACGCGCTCCACACTGGAGCGCGCTGCCCCGCGGCGCGTACGTCGGGTTGACCCACGGGCACCGCCGCGAACACCTCGTCCGGGCCGCGATGGAGGGGGTCTGCCAACAGCTCGCTCTGGTGCTCAGCTCCGTGCGCGCCGCCGGCAACGAGGTCCGTGAGATCCGGGCCGGTGGCGGTTTCGCCCGCAGTGGCCTGTGGCGGCAGATGCTCGCCGACGTGCTCGGCATGCCGGTGAGCTTCCCGGCCGGCCGCGAGGGGTCGAGCTTCGGTGCCGCGCTGCTCGGCATGCAGGCGCTGGGCCTGATCCCCAGCATCGACGTGGCGGCCGACCTGGTCCGCATCGAGGAGGTCATCCGCCCCGACCCGGCCGCCGCCGCCACGTACGCGGCGCTGCTGCCGCTCTTCGCCGAGCTGTACGACGCGCTGGTGCCCACCTTCACGTCGATGCGTCGGCTGGCACCCGGCCTGCCCGCCGAGCCGGCCACCCCCGCAGGACCACCGATGTAGGCCCTTCGGCCGGCCCCGCCCAGGGCCGACCCCGTCCCGAAGGTCGTGATCGCCGTGCTCCCACCCCTCGCCCTCGCCGAACCGCTGACCTCCCTCGCCACGCCGGCCTGGCTCACCGCGCCGGCCTCTCTCGCGGCCCCGGCCTCGTTCGCGGCCCCGGCTTCGTTCGCGGCCCCGGCTTCGTTCGCGTTGCCGGCCTCGCTCGCGGCACCGGCCGAGCCGGTCACCACCGCCGGCGACGGCCAACTCGTCGTCGCCGCACTGCTCGGCATCGTCGCCGTGGTGCTGCTGATCGCCTGGGCCAAGGTCCACCCGTTCCTGTCGCTGATCCTCGGCGCGGCGGTGCTCGGCGTGGTCGCCAGCGTCGCGCCCGACAAGATGATCACTTCGTTCACCGGTGGCGTCGGCACCACTGTCGGCGGCGTCGGGCTGCTGATCGCGCTGGGGGCCATGATCGGCGGTCTGCTCGCCGAGTCCGGTGGCGCGGACGGCATCGTCAACCGGGTCGTCGGCCGGGTGTCCGGCCGCGCGCTGCCCTGGGCGATGGCCGGGGTGGCGGCGCTCATCGGGTTGCCGCTCTTCTTCGAGGTCGGCGTGGTGCTGCTGGTGCCGATCGTGCTGCTCGTCTCGATGCGGACCGACGTACCGCTGATGAAACTCGGCATCCCGGCGCTGGCCGGCCTGTCGGTGCTGCACGGCCTCGTGCCACCGCACCCCGGCCCGCTGGTGGCGATCTCGTCGCTCAACGCCGACCTGGGCCTGACGCTCGGGCTGGGCCTGCTGGTGGCGATCCCCACGGTGATCATCTCGGGGCCGGTCTTCGGCAACTTCATCGCCCGGTACGTGCCGGCGACCGCGCCGGCCGCACTGCTGCCCACCCGCCGCCAGCCCGCCACCCCCGCGGGCACAGCCGAAGCGACAGGCACCGCCGGAACGACGGGCACGGCCGGGGCGCCGGACCGGCGCGATGTGGACGGTGACCTGCTCACCGACGACGATCTCGTCAACCCGGGCGGCGGTCAACCGGGCGAGCCGGTGGACGACAGCGGCACGGAGACCGCCCGGCGTACCCCGGCGTTCTGGCCCGCGGTGATCACCGTGCTGCTGCCGGTGGTGCTGATGCTGCTCCGCGCGGTCGGCGAGCTGACGCTCAACGAGGGCACGGCGGGCCGCAAGACGCTCGACATCGTCGGCACGCCGATCGTGGCGCTGCTCGCCGGGGTGATCCTGGCGATGTTCACCCTCGGCTACCAGGCCGGATTCAGCCGGTCCCAGGTCTCCTCGGTGCTCGGCGGTTCGCTGCCCCCGATCGCCGGCATCCTGCTGATCGTGGCGGCCGGCGGCGGGTTCAAGCAGGTGCTGGTGGACGCCGGGGTGGGCAACCTGGTCGCCGACGCCGCCAAGGACGCGAACCTCTCGCCGCTGCTGCTGGGCTGGCTGGTCGCGGTCGGCATCCGGGTGGCCACCGGCTCGGCGACGGTCGCCACCATCACGGCGGCGGGCATCGTGGCACCGCTCGCCGCGACCCTGGACCGGCCGGGGGTGGCGCTGCTGGCACTGGCTATCGGCTGTGGGTCGCTGTTCTTCTCGCACGTCAACGACGCCGGGTTCTGGCTGGTCAAGGAGTACTTCGGCCTGACCGTCGGCCAGACCATCAAGAGCTGGTCGGTGATGGAGACGCTCATCTCGGTGGTCGGCTTCGCTGGCGTACTCCTGCTCGATCTGCTGGTGTAGCGCCCGGGGCGGGGTCAGGCCGCCTCGACGCCGGAGATCAGATAACGGTGCACGTCGGCGTCGAGGATGGCCGCCGTCTGGGCGTCGCTCGGCCCGGCGCCGCGGAACGCCGCCAACTGCTCCGGGGACTCCCAGCGCTCGAAGACGTGGATGCGGCCCGGGTCGAGTGGATCCGCCGCGAGCAGGAAGTCGAGGCAGCCGGCCGCCGCGCGGGCCTGTTCGATGACCTGCCGGCAACCAGCGAGGTAGTCGTCGCGGGCGTCCGGCTCGACGAGCAGACTGCCGGCAATGATCAACATAGGCGCCTCCCCGGGCCGGGCATCGCTGATGCCCCTGATACCGCAGAGTCATCTTTATACCTCTGAGGTATGTCGCTCCCGGGGACATCAGCGCCCGGACGGGTGACGGCGGTCCCGGCCGCCCCATCCGCCTCCCACGCTTCTTATCGTGCAAACGTGAGAAAAAGCGACAAGAAGCGCTCATCTTCCCTGTTCGCGCCGCACCCCCACGTACCCCTCGGGTGGCTGGCGGCGGCGGTCGCGCTGGTCGTCGTCGCGACGACCGGGCCGGCCACCGCCGACGGCCCCGGCCCGGCAGCCGGCCCGGACCGCCAGAGCACGCCGGGGTACGGAACCGAGCCAGCCAACGACGGACCGGCGGGGAACGACGGACCGGTCGACGGCGGACCAGCCGACGGGAACGGGCCGGTGGACGGGGGCGGGCGCAGCGACGAGCCGGGCGTGGAGCCCGCGCCGGAGCGGGCGCCGACCAGTGAGGTGTCCTGGCTGTCGTTTCCCGGCGGTGCGTTCGCGGTGGACTCGCTCGGGCACACCGTGCGATACCGGGCCTGCGACGGCGACACCGGCCGGGTCGCCGATCCGGACATGCTGGTCGCCGCCGGGGTGGCCAGCGGCGAGGTCACCGTCGAGGGCAGGAGCTTCCGCTACCGGGTGCCGCTGATCGGGCGCAGCGCGGGCACGCTCGTGGTGTCCGGGCCGCAGGCGCAGCCGGTGGAGCTGACCGGCGTGGTGGTCACCAGCCCGCAGCCGCCCACCGACCCGGCCGAGGGCGCCCGACTGTTCCCGCTCAGCGGGCAGCTCGCCCGGGTGGTCGCCGACGCCAGCCTCAACCCGTCCGGCGCCACCGTCCGGGACCTGTCCGGCCGGTACGGCGACCAGCAGATCTCGGTCAACGGCGCGCTGCGCCCCAAGGCCGCCAGCGTCATCAAGCTGTGGATCCTGGTGGAGCTGCTGCGCCGGGTCGACTGTGGACAGGTCTCGCTCGACGACGGCGTGCTGGTCACCCCGGCGGACGTGGTCGGCGGCACCGGCCAGCTCCAGTTCGAGACGTTCCCGCAGGTGGTCACGCTGTACCGGCTCGCCCGGTACCTGATCAAGTACAGCGACAACGTCGCGGCCAACGTGCTGATCACCTACCTGGGCGGGTTCGCCCCGGTCAACGCGCTGATCGACTCGATGAACCAGCGGTCCACCATCCTTGCCCGCCGGATGCTCGACAGCGCGGCGGCCCAGCGCGGCGAGGAGAACTACACCAGCCCGGACGACGTGGTGTCGCTGCTCGGCGCGGTCTGGGACGGCGAGATCCTCACTCCGGCCTCCCGCGACCTGATGATCGGCTTCATGCGGGAGCAGACCCTGAACACCAAGATCCCGGCGGCGCTGCCACCCGGAGTTCCGGTGGCCCACAAGACCGGCGACCTGCCGGACGCCTCCCACGACGTCGGCTACTACCTGATCCCCGGCACCGAGACCGCCGTCGCGTTCCTCACCGCCGGCCCGATGGCGACCGGCGACGAGACCGTCCGCCGGATGGCCCGGACCGTCTACGACTTCCTGGTCACCCCGAGCGACGGATCGGTGGAGGAGTGAACCGGCGTCAGGCGCCGGGGATGTTCGCCGGCGGGTCCTCCCCGACCAGGTCGGCCGCCGGCGGATCGGCCGTCACCGGCAGCCCGAAATCCGAGTACGTCAGGTCGAGTTGAGCCGTCTTCTCCTGCTCGGTGGCCAGCTCGATCCGGTAACGCACCAACCGGCCCTGCTCGTCCACGCTGGCGGTGAAGGGCACCTTCGCGGCCCGGTCGCCGAGCACCCCGCCGATCCCGCCGCCCAGCACGGCGGCGCTGTCGCGCAGGTCCAGCGTGCCCGCGTACTCCCGGGTGCCGGTCTGGCGGACGGCGGCCGGCGCGGTCAGCGTGCTGGCCAGCCGGGTGTTGTCCAGGCCCTTGTTGGTGACCGGCCGACCCGGCCTGCCGACGTGCCACCAGGTCTTGCCGTCCCAGACCGGGATCCGGCGGTCCGGGGCGCTGACCCGCACGTAGACGTCCGGACCGGTGCTCAGCCGCTCGATCTTCACCTCGCCGTTGGGCACCTTGAGCGAGGTGGTCTCCGTGCCGCGTCGCGCCTTCGGGTCCCACACCAGCACCGTGGTGTCCCCCTCGGCCGTTCCGCCGCTGCCCACCGTCAACCGGTACGGCTGTTCGTCGACCTTCGCGGCGGCGGCGACCAGCACACCGGCCGGATCGGTCGGGGCCGGAGCCGCGCCGGTCGGGGCGGTCGACGTGCCGGCGGACGGGCGGCCCGCGTCCGGCTCGTCACCGGCGGCGACCAGGGCCCACACGCCGGCCGCGACCGCCACGACGAGGACAGCGCCGACGGCGACCAGCTTGGGTTTCTGCACGGTCATCTCCCCTGAGCGGGGCGCGCCCGCCGGCTCGCCGCCGAGGGTGACGAGATCGACGGGCGGTGGCCGCTCCGATCCCGCTGGACGCTCCGGTGACGATGGCGACAGAGGTCATCCGGTCATTGTCGCCCCGGTCGTCCGAGGCCTTGCG
>NZ_JBEXHY010000017.1:0-82567 GCF_040608295.1 Micromonospora sp. NPDC005197
GCCGCGCGGCGGCCCGCCGCGCGGCGGGCCTGTTCGCGGCGGACCTCGGCCTGGCGGGCGGCCAGCCACGCCGCCTCCCGGGCGTGGGCGCGGCGTCGACGCCGGCCGGCGAGGGCACGCCCGCGCAGGTGTACGACGTACAGGGCCAGCAGCAGGAAGGTGACCGAGAAGCCGATCCAGAAGCCGGGGCTGACGAACAGCACGCCGATCAACTCGACGACGTTGAGCAGTAGCAGCGCGGCGAGCACCCGGCGTCGGCGGTACACGGCGGGGGTGTGCTGCCGGCGCGGCGGACGACGGCGGGAGCGCTTCGGTGCCGGCGGTACGGCGCGCAGCCGGCCGGAGCGGCGTGCCGCCGGGGGCGCGGAGACCGGCGCAGCCAGCCTTCCTGTAGTCGCATCTTCACTGAGGGTGACGACGAGGGAGCGGGGCGGGTGCACGGGCTGCCGTCCTGGCACAGTGCGGCGCCGTCGACGGCGCTGGAGCACCCGCGCCGTCGACTGCGCCCGCTCCGCCACCAGCCGCTCGGTGGCGTCGTACCGACGAACCAGCGCCGGGGCCAGGGCGAGCAGGCCGGCGGCGGCGAGGACGGCGAGGAGCACCGAGGTCGGCACCCTCACCCCTCCCGTCACCGAATTCGGAGCAAACGCTGCCCGACCGCAGGATCTTCCACCGATCGTGCCTGGGTGCGTAGATCGTCCGGGCGGTGAGCGCTTGCCGCAGCTTGCAGTTACTTGAGGTTACGGCGCACCGACCGTGATGCCGCCGCGCCGCGCCGATCCCGTGCGTGGGACGGCTCACCGCGCGGTGGCGCGTACCCGGTGCCAGCGGGCCAGCAGACCGCCCTCGGCGGCGACCTCTTCGCTCGTCATCGCGTATCCGATGTGGTCCCGCCAGGCGCCGTCGATGTGCATGTAGCGCACGTGGTACGACTCCTCGCGGAAGCCCAGCTTCTCCACCACCCGCCGCGACGGTCGGTTCTCCGGCCGGATGTTGACCTCCACCCGGTGCAGCCCACCCCGGCCGAACGCGTGGTCCACGGCGAGCGCGAGCGCCGTCGGGATCACGCCCTGTCCGGCGACCCGGGCGTCGACCCAGTAGCCGACGTAGCCGGAGCAGAAGGCGCGGCGCACGATGCTGCCGACGTTGAGGTGCCCGACCAACCGGTCCCGGTCGGCCTCCCGCAGGCAGACCGCGAACGGCATACCCTCGCCCTCGCGGGCGGAACGCCGCTGGTCACGGTGCACCCAGCGGAACGCGGCCGGCGAGTTCAGCTCGTCCCAGCTGCCCGGCAGCGACGACTCCCACGGTGCCAGCCAGGCCCGGTTGGCCCGGCGCACCTCCGACCACGCCGCCGCGTCGGAGCGCCGGTAGGGCCGTAGCAGCACCGGGCCGTCGACAAGCACCGCCGGCCAGCCGGGGGCTCGCGCGGGTCCGAAGAGGCTCACCCGCACAGTCTCCCGCGCGGGACCGGATCGTGCGCAAGTGGACCCACCACGCGCACCGTCGAAGAACAGCCGAGCGCACTCACCGGCGCCGGTCGAGCAGCAGGACGTCCACGGTGGAGCCGGCGGCGGCGGTGGTGACCCGCTCGCCGAGCACCAGCAGCCCGTTCGCCTCGGCCAGGCCGGAGAGGGTGAACGGGCCGCCGCGCAGCGGCTGCACGGTGTAACCGCCGCCGCGCCGCTCCGCGACGTGCGCGGGCCGGAACTCCCGCAACCCGCCGGGGGACGACACGGTCTCCAGCAGGTGCGCCCGGACGCTGGGCCGGAACACCGGCTCGGCGCCGGCGAGCAGTTGAATGGCGGGGCGGGCCAGCACCTCGAAACCGATCAGTGCGGCCCCCGGGTCACCGGGCAGGCAGACCACCGGCACCTCCTCGGCGCCGACGGTGCCGAACCCGAGCGCGGTGCCGGGATAGAGCGCGACGTCGGTGAAGGTCACCGGCCCGGCGCGGCCACCCTCGCGGCGGGACAGGATCCGCCGCACCATGTCCCCGGGGCCGGTGCCGGTCCCCCCGGTGGTGATGATCAGGTCGGCGCGCAGGGTCTGGTCCTCCAGCAGCCCGCGCAGCCCTTCCGGGTCGTCGTCGCAGATACCGACCCGGTACGCCAGCGCGCCCACCTCGGCGGCGGCGGCGGTCAGCGCGTGCGAGTTCGCGTCCACCACCTGACCGGGCTGGCTGCCCCGGCCCACGTCGACCAACTCGTCGCCGGTGGCCACGATGACCACCCGAGGGCTGGGCCGGACCACCACGTGCCCGATGCCGGTGGCGGCGAAGACCGCGACGAGCGCCGGCGAGACGTACGTGCCGGCGCGGGCGAGCAGGGTGCCGGCCGGCAGTTCCTCACCGGCGCGGCGTACCCCGTACCCCCGTTTGGGGGTGCGGAAGATCTCCACGGCGGCCATGCCCTGGTCGGTCCACTCCACCGGGACCACGACGTCGGCGGCGACGGGCAGCGGCGCCCCGGCGGCCACCGAGAAGCACGAGCCCGGGGTGAGCCGCACCGGCCGCCAGCTCGCCGCGCCGAGGTCGCCGACCACGTTGAGCCGGATGGTCCGGCCGCCGGGCGTGCCGGAGGGGGCCGGGACGTAGCTCGGGCCCCGGCCCCCTCCGGAAATGTCCTCCCACCGGGCCGCGTACCCGTCCACGGCCGCCTGGTCGAAGGCCGGGAAGGCGTGCGGCGCGACGACGTCCTCGGCGAGGACGTTGCCGTGCGCCTGGGTGAGGTCGAGGTCGAGTGGCGGCAGCGCTCGTAACCTGCGCAGCACGCTGCCCAGGTAGTCGGCGAGCGGCGTCAACTCGTTCGCGGCCGCCTCGGCGTCGGCCGTCGCGGTCATGTACCAGATCCGCCTGCCGCGTCGGCCTTGACGAACTCGGCCAGCCAGGAGCGGAACTCGCTGCCGAGGTCCTCGCGCTCGGCGGCGATCTGCACGACGGTCTGGAGGTAGCCCAGCGGCATGCCGGTGTCGTAGCGGGTGCCGCGGTAGACGATCGCGTGCACCGGTGTGCCCTCGGTGCGCAGCAGCTCCATGGCGTCGGTCAGCTGGATCTCGCCGCCGCTGCCCGGCTTGGTCCGGCGGATCGCGTCGAAGATCTTGCCGGGCAGCACGTACCGACCCAGCACCGCGAGGTTGCTCGGCGCGTCCTCCGGCTGCGGCTTCTCCACCATGCCGGTGACCTTGACGACCTCACCGATGTCGGTCAGCTCCGCCTCGGCCGGCTCGACCGAGGCGATGCCGTAGCGCTTGGTGTCGGCCGGGTCCACCTCGAAGAAGGCGAGCACCACGCCGCCGGTGCGGGCCTGCAGCTCCAGCATCGCCGGCAGCAGCGGCTCGGACGGCTTGACGAACTCGTCGCCGAGCAGCACCGCGAAGGGCTGGTCGCCGACGTGGGACTCGGCGTACCCGACGGCGTGGCCCAGCCCGAGCTGCTCCGGCTGCCGGACGGTGTAGATCTCGGCCAGCTCACTGGGCCGGCGCACGGCGGCCAGCCGCTCGGCGTCGCCCTTCTCCTCCAGCCTGGTCTCCAGGTCGGGGCGTCGATCGAAGTGGTCCACCATCGACGTCTTACCCCGGCCGGTGATCAGCAACACGTCGCCGATGCCGGCCTGGGTGGCCTCCTCGACGATGTACTGCAGCACCGGCCGGTCCACCACCGGCAACAGTTCCTTCGGCACCGCCTTGGTGGCCGGCAGGAAGCGGGTGGCCAGTCCGGCGGCCGGGATAACGGCCTTGACCGCCACGGGACGGCCGGTTGCGGCGACCGTCGATGAGGGGTTCGCTGAGTGCTCCGACATGCCGCGAGACTATCGGCCACGGCTCTGCCGCGGCGGGTGTGGCCCAGAAGACGCGCCGCCGCCCGACCCCGGCCGGGTGACGTCGGGGCCGGCCCGCGCGGCGTCCGCGGCGGAGGCCGCCGGCTCGTCCGCCGGATCCGGGCCGGCGTGCGCGGGCCCCGACCGGTTCGATTCCGGTACGCCAGCAGTCGACTCCGACCGGGCGTGCCCGCCCGGCTCCCGGGGCGCCTGCACGGGCCGGCCGGCACGTGGCAGCCCGTCGGGTGGGCTGACGGCGCAAGCGGGCACCGGTATCTCCCGCGTCGGCACGTCGGGGCGGGCCTCGGCCACGCGATAGGTGTCCCGGCCGGCCGCCTTGGCCGCGTAGAGGGCGTCGTCGGCGGCTTCCAGCACCTCCCGTCCGGTGCTGCCGTGGTCCGGGTAGACGGCGATGCCCACCGACACGGTGACCACGATCGGCCCCGCGTACGCCTCGACCGCGATCGGGGTCTCGCGCACCGCCGCGCCCAGCCGCTCCGCGACGATCGCCGCACCCCGGGCGTCGGTCTCCGGCAGGAGCAGCACGAACTCCTCGCCGCCCTGCCGGAAGGCCAGGTCGACCTCGCGGATCTCACCGCGTACCCGCCGGGCGAACTCGGCCAGCACGGTGTCCCCCGCCGCGTGCCCGTACGTGTCGTTGACGTCCTTGAAGCGGTCCAGGTCGAGGGCGAGGACGCTGAGCATCCGGCCGAACCGGCTGGCCCGCTCCACCTCCCGCCGGATCGACTCGCGCAGGTAGCGGTAGTTCCACAGCCCGGTGAGCGGGTCGGTGAGCGAGAGCCGCTGCGCCTCCTCGTGCACCCGGACGTTCTCCACCGCCACGGCCGCGTGGCTGGCGAAGGTGCGCAGGTTGACCAGGTCGTCGTCGTCGAACTCGTCCGCGCCCACCCGGTCGTAGAGCGCCAGCACACCGAGCGCGGCCGCAGCGGCGCCGGCCTCGTCGGGACTCCTCTCGCCGCCCGCGACGGTCGTTGTCGCGCCGCCCGGTGTGCTCGCGCCGCCCGCTGTGCTCGCGCCGCCCGGGGTGGCGAAGGGGACCGCGACGTAGGTGCGGCAGCGGGGCTCGCCGGTCGGGACCTCGGTCGGTTCCACCCGGCCCCGCTGCGGCTCGCCGGTCGCGGCCACCGCGCCGACCACACCGACGCCCACGGGCACCCGCAGTCCCTGCGACCCGTCCTGGTCCCCCGCCGGCCAGCGCCCGTCCAACCCCTCGCTGCACTGCGCGACGAGCACCCCGCCGGCCTCCACCAGCAGCACCGCGCCGGCCCGCGCCCCGGTGGCCGCGATGGCGCTGTGCAGGATCACCCGCAGGATGCGTTGCAGGTCGTGGGTGCTGGCCAGGGTGTCGCCGAGCACCGCGAGGTGCCCGCGTAGCTGGTCGCGGCTGCTGGTCAGCGCCGCGACGTACGACCCGGTCTCGCGGGTCATCCGGTTGAACGCGGCCGCAAGCCGTCCCAGCTCGTCGCGGCTGCGCACCGGCACCCGGGCGGTCAGGTCGCCGTGCGCCACCCGGTCGACCGCTCCGGCCAGCTCCACCAGTGGCCGGGTGGTCACCCGGGCCAGACGCCAGGCGGTGAACACGGCGAGCAGCCCGGCCAGCACAACCACGCCGGCAAGCGTGACGTGCAGCCCGGGCGGCCGCTCGCTCGGCACCGACAACACCAGCGGCAGCGGCTGGCCCGCGGACGGCCCGATCCGGCGCACGTACCGACCCTTGGTGCTCTCGGTGACGCGCTCACCGCTGGTGGCCCCGGCGGCGGCCAGCACCGCGTCGCGTACCTCCCGGGACTCGGTGGTGTGGGTGACGCGGGCGGCGCTCGCGCCGCTGTCGAGCAGGGTGACCGCGACCCCGGTCACCGCCGCCAGCCGGGCCACGAAGGCCGGGTCGACCAGGTGCGCGGCGGCCACCGTGCCCAGTAGCGCGCCGGCCGGGTCGCGGCGGTCCACCCGGGCGGCCAGCGCGCGGACCGGGCCGGACGACGCGGTGGCCGGCTCGGAGCAGTCCCGCCAGGGGGTCGACGGAGCGCCGGGCGAGGCGTACGTGACGCGTCCGTTCACGTCGGTGACCAGCACCGCTGCGGCCAGCCCACGGCCGACGAGCTGGCCGGCGGCGACGGCCGGGTCACCGGTGAGGGCGACCGCGTCGGCGGCGGCGCGCAGCTGCTGGCAGAGCGCGTCGACCGAGGTACGCACCGTGGAGGCCGCCACCGCGAGGCGCTCGGTGGACCGGCTGCGGTCGACGGCCGTGACGGTGGAGGCCACGAAGAACGCCCCGAGCAGGACCGGGCCGAGCACCACCACGAGGAAGGCTGCCGTCAACCGCCCGCGTAGCGTCACTCGGTCCCCCCGGAAGTTCCGCCTCCGTTGCTTGCGATGCTGACACAGAGCAACCGTGGGAGTGGCGTTGCGTCAGGAGTGTTGCGTGCCGGAATTTTCTGATGAAGCGGAAGTGACCCGAGTGGCGAAGCGGGACACCCGCGTCGACCTGCTCGCCCGCCGTCGGGCCCTGACCGCTCCGGCGCGGGCCGAGGCCGCCGGGCGCGTCCAGGCCGAGCTGGTCGCCCTGGTACGCCGGCTGCGCCCGCGCCGGATGACGGCGTACGTCCCGGTCGGCTCCGAGCCGGGCGGGGCCGACCTGCCGGAGGTGTTGCGGTCGGCGCTGCCGCCCGACGCCGAGTTGCTGCTGCCGGTGCTCCTCCCCGACCTGGACCTGGACTGGGCCGCGTACTCCGGACCCGATGCTCTAAGCGCGGCCGGTCGGGGTATGCGGGAGCCGACCGGCCCCCGCCTCGGCGTGGCCGCGGTCACCGGAGCGGAGCTGGTGGTCGTGCCGGCGCTCGCCGTCGACCGACGCGGCCGACGGCTGGGCCGGGGCGGCGGCTCGTACGACCGGGCGTTGGCACGGGTGCCCACGGCGGCCCTGACCGTGGTCCCGCTGCACGACGGGGAGCTGGTCGAGGCGCTGCCGGCGGAGCCGCACGACCGTCCGGTCCGCGCGGTCGTCACCCCCACCGACGGGATGCGTACGCTTGACGACGGCCCGGGTGCGGCGCAGGGTGTCGCGCCCCACACGTCCGCTGGACGAACCCGGGGCGAATGACGCACCATTGGCACTCGAATACGTCGAGTGCCAACTGGCCGAGCTCAGATACCGGAGGAGAACGTGCCCACGTACCAGTACGCCTGCACCGCGTGCGGTCACCAGCTCGAGGCGGTGCAGTCCTTCTCGGACGAGCCGCTGACCGAGTGCCCGGCGTGTCAGGGGCGGCTGCGCAAGGTCTTCAACTCGGTCGGCATCGTCTTCAAGGGCTCGGGCTTCTACCGCACCGACTCCCGCGCGTCCGTCTCCGAGACCTCCGCTGGAGGCACGCCGAGCAAGCCGGCCAAGTCCGAGTCGTCCTCGTCGTCCTCGTCGTCCTCGTCCTCGGCTGGGGATTCCGGATCGTCGTCTTCGTCCTCGTCGTCCGGGTCGTCGTCCGGTGGGTCGTCCGGGTCGTCGTCGTCCGGTGGATCCTCGACCGGTGGGTCGGGCGGCGGCAAGGCTCCGGCAGCCAGCTCCACGTCCTGACCTCAGCCTTCCCCAAGCTCGCTGACAGCGCCGCCCGCGATCGCCCGGGCGGCGCTGTCCATCCTTGATCCACTCGGGTTCCCGAAAGTCGGCCGGGCCGGGTCGATCGCCCGGATTCCCTTTCCGTGCCATAGCGGGTCCCGCCGGGTGCGATAGCAGATCCAGCCGGTAGATGGGCGTTATCCACAGGCCGGTCAGTTGTCCACAGGCGGGGACGAGGGGTCCGCAGCGCCGGCCGTTGCCGGCCTAACGTGCCGCTCTACGGGTGTCACCACGACGGCACCCGGGACGGAGGCGGCAGATGATCACCCGCAAGTTGGACTCCGCGCGGGCGTTGCGCCCGCTGCGCCGGCCGGCCCTGCCCGGCGGTCGCACCCTGCTGCGGGCCGGGCTGGTCGCCGCGCTGCTCGGCCTCGCCGCCGCGATTCTGCACACCCCAACCGGGATGGACACCCCGTCCGGCCAGCACACCGCGACCGGCTGCCCGGCGACCAACGGCGCGGCCGGGGCGCCGGTCCGGCTAGCCCGACCCGCCGTGCTGACGGTTGTCCGCCCTAGAGTCGCGGTCGGGGTGTGGGCCTGGCTTGCCCGACCCGCCGCGCTGCCGGTGGCCCGCCCCGCAGGCGCGGCGTCGGGGTCAGTCCCAGTGTGGGGGGCGTTGGGCGAGGAGCCAGTCGTCGTTGCCGCTGCTCCGCTCGCCCCAGCCGTGGTCGGTGTCGTCCGTGGTCTGCTCGGGCAGCACCACGAAGTCGTCGCTCAGGTCGACGGTGCGGTCATCATCGCCGCGCGCGCCCTGCGTGCCGGGGTCCTCGGTGCTCACGAGCGGCAAGACTAGCGCAGGCGACCGCTCGCCGACGGTTGGCACATCGACCAGAAGCGACCGGGCCGCCGGCTCCGTTGGTAGCGTCGGACGCCGTGACGACCCCCAGCGGTGGCAGCACCCCGGACGACGACTACTGGCGCCGGCCCGGGACCGGCGACGGCGGGATGGCGGACCAACCCCCACCCGCCACCCCACCCACGAGCGGGTACGCGGGGCCACCCCCGAGCGTGCCGCCCCCGGCCGGCTGGCGTCCCCCGGTGCACCTGGAACCGGCCCCGCCCCGACAGCTTCCGCCACAGGACATGGCCGTCCTGGATGCGGCCGAGCAGCGTTCCCAGCGGGTCACCTACGGCTTCGGCGCCGCAGCCGCCGTGGTGCTGGTGGCTCTTGTCTGCCTGCTCTGCTCGCGCCTCATCTTCTGAGCGGCGTCGGTGGCGCCCACCCCGACCGGCCGCTCAGAGGGTGGTGCCCCAGACGGCCTCGGCGCCGGAGTGACCGGTCAGGTAGACGTAGATCAGGGCGGCGATGGCCAGCGCGACGGTCGCCACCGCGAGCACCGGCGTCACCAGTGCCGGCAGCCGCGGCACCCGCGGGTGCCCACTGGTCGCCACGAGCAGCGCGATGGCCACGATCCCCAGGGGCACCACGATCCGGAACAGGATGTCGCCGTAGCGGGAGTGCTCGAAGATCTGGTCGAGGATCTGGCCCTGGTAGCCGCTGGCGACCAGGGCGTCGGTGAAGGCTTCACCGGATTCCACGGCCACGAACGCGGTCACCGGCGCGACCACGGCGAGGATGGCCAGCGCCCAGTCCAGTCGGTGCCGCCAGCGCGGCAGCCCCACGTATCCGATGGCCAGCACCGCCAGCAGTGGGACCATGACGACCACCGCGTGGACCACGAGGACGTGTACCGGTAGACCCAGGATCTCCTCGAACATCGACACCTCCAGGTGGATCACGGTGAGGGATCGCCAGCGTACGGGCCGCCGGTCGTCCCCGAGCTCTCGCTCGGAGACACGCGCGCGTCGGCGATCAGGTTCAGCACGGCGCGACCCCGCAGGTCGGTCCTGCGGGCTGTGTCCGTGGCCACCCCCAGCGGGCGACGGTTGTCGCTGCTGGTCGTACGTGCTGTCATTGGCGCATGTCCGGTGGCGAGGAGCTGTTGCGGTCGAGGGGCCTGCGCGTCACCCGACCGCGCCTCGCGGTGCTCGACGTTCTCGCCGACGGCGGTCACCTGGAGGTCGACGAGATCACCCGCAGGGTCCGCGAACGCCTCGACTCGGTCTCCACGCAGGCGATCTACGACGTGCTGGGGGCGTTGAGCCGGGCCGGCTTGTCCCGCCGGATCGAGCCGGCCGGCAGTCCCGCCCGGTACGAGGCGCGCGCCGGCGACAACCACCACCACGTGGTCTGCCGGGGCTGCGGCGAGATCGCCGACGTCGACTGCACCGTCGGCAGTGCCCCGTGCCTGGAACCGGGCACCGCGCACGGCTTCGAGGTGGACGAGGCAGAGGTGACCTTCTGGGGCCTCTGCCCGAGCTGCCAGTCGCGCCGCGCCGCCGACAGCTGACCCGGCCCGCACCACCGGCACCGACCGGTGGGCCGTGGCACGCTTGGTCGGTGGACTCCGATGACCTCGGCCTCTTCGGTCCGGGTTCGGTCACGTGGAAGGTGCACGAGGAGCCGATCCTGATCGTCGCGGGCCTGCGCTCGCTCTACCTCCAGGCGTTGCACCCCCGGGCCATGGCCGGGGTCGCGCAGAACAGCAACTACCGCACCGACGCGTGGGGACGGCTGGTGCGCACCGCCACCTACGTGGCGACCACCGTCTACGGCACCACGGCTGAAGCCGAGCAGGCCGGGGCGCGACTGCGTCGCCTGCACGCCCGGCTGCGGGCCACCGACCCCGACACCGGCGAGGACTTCCGGATCGACGACCCGGACCTGCTGCGCTGGGTGCACGTCACCGAGGTCGAATCGTTCCTCAGCACGGCCCGGCGGGCGGGTCTGCCGCTCACCGACGACGAGGTGGACGGCTACTACACCGAGCAGCGTCGGTCGGCCGGCCTCGTCGGGCTGGACCCGGCCACGGTGCCGGGCACCGCCGCCGAGGTGGCGGCGTACTACCGCGCGGTGCGGCCGGAGCTGCGGATGACCCGGGAGGCCGCCGAGACGGCGATCTTCCTCACCGCCCCACCGCTGCCGTGGAAGCTCAGCCTGCCGGCTCGGCTGGGCCTCACCCTCGGCCCGCCGCGCTGGGCGTACCTGGGCATCGCCGGCACCGCGCTCGCGCTGCTGCCTCCGTGGGCCCGACGGATGTACGGCGGGTTGGGGCTGCCCACCACCGAGCTGTCGGCGGACCTCACCGTGCGCGCCCTGCGCCTGGCGCTCGCCGCGGTACCGCGCCGCTATCGGGAGGGGCCGTTGATGCAGGCCGCCAAGGAGCGGGCCGAACGTCACACGGCGACCCCGCTGGCCGGCTGACCAGCCGGACCCCCTCGGGGCGAGGTGCGGACACGCCGCACAGTGTCAGCTGCGGACAGGCCGCACGGAGTCAGGTGCGGGCAGGCCGCACGGGGTCAGGCGTCGGCGGACCGGTCCACGGCCGCCCACGGCTCCTTGCCCGGCGTCTGTGCCCCGGTCGGGCAGTGCCGCCGGAAGTCGCACCAACCGCACCGCGGGCCGGGCGCCACCGGGAACGCCTCGTCGGCATCGCCGCCGTCGGCGACGGCCCGCTCGGCGGCCATGATGTCGCGGGCCGTGTCCTCGGCCCGGGTCAACTGGCGGTTCAGCGACTCGACGGTGTGGTCGTGGCCGGCGACCGTGCCCGTCGGCAGGTGGTGCAGCTCCACCCGGCGACACGGCCGACGGAACACCCGCTCGGCCGCGTACGCGTAGAGCGCCAGCGCCTGCGAGCCCCGAGCGTCGTCGGTGTCCAGCCCGGTGCGACCCGTCTTGTAGTCGACGATGACCAGCTCCGGGCCCTCCGGCCCGGGGCGCGAGTCGATGCGGTCGGCCCGGCCGTTGAAGGCCAGCACCGCGGTCTTGACCGCCACCACCCGCTCGACACCGAGCGGGTCGGACTCCGGATCCAGCGTCTCGACGTACGCCTCCAGCCAGCTCAACGCTCGCCGGTAGGCGGCCCGCTCCTGCTCGTCGTCGCGGTAGCCCTCACGGACCCAGGTGCCCTTGAGCAGGGTGGCCAGCGCCTCGGGGCGGCGTCGGTCGGCGGGCAGCGCGTACCAATTCTTGAGGGCGGTGTGCACGCTGGCGCCGAGCGAGTTGTGTGCCCACGGCGGGCCCTTCGGCGGTGCGGGCCGGTCGACGTAGGAGTAGCGGTAGCGGCGGGGGCAGTCCGCGTACGCGCCGAGCTTGCTCGGGGTGCAGACGAACAGCCGTTCCGGCATCCCCTCGAAGCCGAGCTGCTCGGCGCCACCGGGGCGCTGCTGAGGGGCCCGACCGCCTGCGGCGGGTCGTCCGGCTGAAGAGGCTCGTCGCACGCCTGCGATCCTGCCATCCACCGCCGACATTCCGGGTGTGCCGGTCAGGCCATGTTCACGTACTGGGTCACGAAGGCCGCCACCGCGTCGGCGATGAGCTGTACGGCGATCGCGGCCAGGAGCAGGCCGGCGATCCGGGTCAACACCTCGATGCCGCCGGGGCGCAGGATCTTCACGATGCCGCCGGAGAAGCGCAGCACGATCCAGACCGCGACCATGACGGCGAGGATGGCCGCGGCGATGGCGGTGAAGTCACCCAGCCCGTCGGCCTGCTGGACGAAGAGCATGGTCGCCACGATGGCGCCCGGACCGGCCAGCAACGGGGTGCCCAGCGGCACCAGCGCGATGTTCGAGGTGACCTGCTGGCTGGGATCGTCGGCCTTGCCGGTCAGCAGCTCCAGGGCGACGAGGACGAGCAGCAGGCCGCCGGCGGCCTGCAACGCGGGCAGGTCGACGTGCAGGTAGTCGAGCAGGGTCTGCCCGGCCACCGCGAAGATCACGATTACGCCGAGAGCCAGCGCGACGGCCTGCCAGGCCGCCCGGTTGCGGTCCCGTGCGGGCAACGGCCCGGTCAGCGCCAGGAAGATCGGCATCATGCCCGGCGGGTCGGTGATCACCAGCAGGGTCACGAAAACCTCGCCGAACAGCTTCAGATCCACGTGATCAACCTAGCCGCGCCCTGGTGGGCGAAATACCCGGATCAGCCCGAAGCGACCTCGGTCACCCCGGCGGCGACGATCCGCTCGTACGCCTCGACGCCGGTGGTGAACGCGCCGAGCTGGACGCTCTTGTGGGTGCCGTGAAAGTCGGAGGAGCCGGTGACCAGCAGGCCCAACTCGGCGGCGAGCGCGCGTACGTGGGCCTGCTCGGCCGGGCTGTGGTCCTCGTGGTCGGCCTCCAGGCCGGCCAGCCCGGCGGCGGCCAGCTCGGCGATCAGCTCGTCGGGCACCACCCGGCCGCGTCGGGTGGCGCGGGGATGGGCGAAGACCGGTACGCCCCCGGCGGCCCGGACCAGCCGGACCGCACGGAAGACGTCGATGTCGTCCTTCGGCAGCCGGTACCGCTCGCCCAGCCAGTCCGGGCCGAACGCCTCCCGGGTGCTGGCGACCAGACCGGCGCGGATCAGCGCCTGCGCGATGTGCGGGCGACCCACCGTGCCGCCGCCCGCCCCGGAGAGGATGTCCGGCCAGTTCACGTCGATGTCGTCGGCGCGCAGCAGCGCCACGATCCGTTCGCCGCGTGCCTCGCGGGCGGCCCGCACCCGGGTCAGCTCGGCGACCAGCTCCGGGTGGTCCGGGTCGAACAGGTACGCCAGCAGGTGCAGCGGCACCGGCGGCTGCGCGCCCGACCAGTGGCAGGACAGCTCGGCGCCTCGGATCAGGCGCAGACCGGGCGGCAGCGCCCGTACGGCCGGCGCCCAACCGGCGGTGGTGTCGTGGTCGGTGATGGCCAGCACGTCCAGACCCGCGTCGGTGCCGGCGCGGACCAGGTCGGCCGGGCTCAGCGTGCCGTCGCTGGCGGTCGAGTGGGCGTGCAGGTCGATCCGCGGCGCGGGGCCGGTACGCGAGGTCACCTCCCGACGCTACCCAGCAGACCCGAATCCGGCTCGCGTAGGTGCCGGCCAGCCGTAGAGCGCGGCCCTCAGCGCGCGCCGGCCCGTGCGCCAGGCCGTGGGCCCGCCCGTGCGCCAGGCCGTGGGCCCGCCCGTGCGCCAGGCCCCCGCGGCGCAGGGACGGGAACGCCGGCCAGCGAGCCGAGGCGATCGATCGCAGCGCGGGACGCCGCGACCACTCCGGGGAGCGACCCGGGTGCGGATCAGGAGCCGGTGACCAGGACCGGCCGGTCACCGGGCTGGAGGCCGGCCACGGGCACCGGCTCGGCCGGTTGCCCGGCACGCACCCGTTCGACGTCGACCTGAACCAGCTTGCCGGCGCTGTCGACGTAGGAGACGTCCGTCCGGGTCGTCCAGGCGACAGCGCCACTCAGCGCCGGGCCGGCCGGCATGGCGTTCAGCGTCGTCCCGAGCCGCTGCAGATCGACCAGGAGGGCCCGGTCGCTCGCGCCGACCTTCCCGTTCACCAGAAGCCACCGCCCGTCGTCGGACACGCCGCCCGCGCCGTCCAGGCTCAACTGTGCGCCGCAGGCGGTGCGTACCGGTTTCAGAGCCCGCTTCGGGTCGAGCGCCGCCAGGCAGGTCCCACCCGGCCCGCTCGCGGACACCTGACCGATCAGCCGCCCGTCGGGCAGCGCACCGTAGACGTTCAGGGTGCCCCGCTCGGACACCGCGGTCAGCTCCCCCGTGCCGGGCCGCCACAGGGCGTGGGCCGGCCCGTCCCGGTCGAGCCGGACCAGCACGCTGTTTCCGACGAACCGGACGGGTTCCGCGCCGTCCGGGACCGGAATGCGTACCGTGCCGATGAGCTGGCTCCCGACCACTCCCGCCACGAGCAGGTCCTTGCCGTCGCGCCAGGCGACCTGGCTGGCGTCCGGCGCGAGAACGATCTGGCCCGCGCCGGCCAGCAGCACCTGCACCAGGCCGTCGTCCTGCGCGACCCAGAGGGAACGGCCGGCGGTGGTCGGGGCACCGACCACCAGCAGACCGGCGCCGCTGGGCAGGCTGTGGGCGCGCTCGGCGGGGCCGACGCTGGGCAGCGCCAGCCGCTTGCCGTCGGCGTTGATCAGGGTGCCGTCGAGGAGCAGACCGGCGGGCGTTCCGGGCGACGGCGCGGGTGGGGCGACGGCGGCCGAGGGGAGCGGCCGGACCGACAGATCCGGATCGCCGATCACGACGATGGGCGGGCCCTGCCGGCCGGTCTCGTCGGCGAGCTGCGTCATGCCGGCGCCGATCAGCACGGTGGTGACCATTCCGAGCGCGACACCGACACCGGCACGCCGCCGTCGGATCCGCTTGGCCCGGCGGATGGCCTGACCGGCCGGGTCGGCGGTCAGTGGACGGGCGACGGCGACCTGGTGCGAGAGAGTCTCCCGCACCGCACCTTCCAGCTGGTCACGTCGCACCTGGTTAGGACGCTGCGGACCGCCCGTCAGGTTGTCGGGCCGCCGGGGGAATGCGCTCACTGCTGGTCCCCGGCGCCGGTGCCGACGGGCACGGCCGCCGGAGCGGTGGGCAGCTCGACCGCCGGTGCGATCGGGCGGGGCACGGACGGGCGGGGTGCGACCGCGCCCGGCCCGGCCCGGCCGGCCGCCGGACGCGGCGTCAATGCGGCACGGCCCCCCGCATCCCTCCCGTCCGGACCAGGTCGGGCAGCGTCGGCACCTCGGCCAGCTCGCGCGGCGTCGCCCAGGTCCGGGGTGGCGGCGCCCATCCGTCGGCGCAGCGTGGCCAGTGCCCGGGAGGCCTGGCTCTTCACCGTGCCCGGCGAGATGTCCAGCAGCGCTGCCGTCTGTGCTTCCGACATGTCCTCGTAGTAGCGCAGGACGAGCACCGCCCGTTGCCGGTTGGGCAGCTCCCTGAGGTGCCGCCAGAGCAGGTCGCGGTCGAGCTGCTGCTCGATCTCGTCGACACCGGGCCGTTCGGGCAGCACCTCGGTGGGGCGCTCACCGTGCCAGCGTCGCCGCCACCAGCTCGTCGAGGTGTTGACCATGACACGACGGGCGTACGGCTCGACCGCCTCGATCCCGCCGAGCCGCTTCCAGGCGAGGTAGGTCTTGGTCAGCGCCGTCTGGAGCAGATCCTCGGCTGTCGCCCAGTCGCCGGCGAGCAGATAGGCGGTACGGAGCAGAGCGGCGGAGCGAGCCGCGACGAACTCGCGAAACTCCTCCTCCAACGGGTCCCTGCTCGCCACCGCACACCTCCGCACCCACACCGTCCTGGCAGAGTGCCACGTCAGAGGCGTGTCGGTCCATGACGAAAGGTGCGCACTTGCTCCGATGTTCGGACGAAAACTTTCACGCCCCGTCGTCGGCCTTGGCCTCGTCGGCCTCCTTGCCCAACCGCGCCTCGACCGCCTGCGGCTCGTACATCTCTTCCACGACTCGCAGGTACAGCTCGTTCGGGTTGGGCAGGTTCTTGATCTCGCGCAGCGCCTGCTCCTGGCCGGCGGACTCCAGCACGAAGGTGCCGTAGTTGAGTGCGCGGCCGGTCGGCGTCTGCTCGTACTTCATGTCGGTGACCCGGACCAGGGGCATCATGGCCACCTTGCGGGTGACGATGCCGTTGACCACCATGACCCGCTTGTTGGTCAGGATGAACCGGTCATACCACCAGTCGGCGACTCTCCAGGCCACCCAGCCCATGACGGCGAACCAGAGCAGCACCGCGATGGTCGTCAGCGCGCCCACGTTGTTGCCGGCGAGGAAACCGGACAGGTAGCCGAGCACGAACGTCGCCGCGATGCCGATCAGGATCGGGTTGGTGAGGTGGATCCAGTGCCGCTTCCACTCGCCCCGGTAGCGCTCGGTGGGGAAGAGGTAGCGGGCGACCAGCGAGCTGGGCTCGTCTTCCAACGGAAGCACCCGCCGGGGAGTCGCCCCCGTCGCGTCGGCACGCAGCCCCGCGAGCTCGTCCTCGGAGATCTGCGGTGGCTGGTAGGCGGCCTCGGGATCACGGATCCAGCCCCGGCCGGACCGCCCTTCGCCGGCGTAGCCGGGCCCTTCGCCGTAGCCGACGTCGTCCGAAAGGGACGGCCCGTCGGACAGGCCGGGACCGGCTCCGTAGCCCGGGCCGTCATCCGGCCCGATCCGCGGTATCGGCTCGGTGTCGCGCTCGCGACGTTCCCGGTCGGGGTCGTCCGGGTCGAAGGGTGGACCGGAGGGGCTGCCCATCGACGGTTAGGCGACGAGGCTGGTGAAGAAGTCGCCGAACCCCTGGGCGATGTCCATGATCCCGCCGCCCAGCGACTTGAAAACATCAGCCGCAGAGTTTGGCCGATAGGCGACGAAGAAGATCAAGAATGCGATTCCGGCCCAGGTGAGGACCTTCTTGACCATGGCGGGCCATCCTCTCGCGCGGCGCCGGGTCCCATTACCGCAGCGGCACCCAGAGTATCAGTGTGGTGTCGTACAGTGAAGATCTGCGTCCGTTCTCCGTCAAACCCGGAAGGTTGTCAAGCCCTCCCGGACAGGTACGGGGATGGTGCGCCGTACACGAGCTCGGGCGGAGTCCACTCGGTGAGGTCGTGCAACACGACGTCTTCCGCGAGGAGGTGACCCGCACTCGCCGGCCAGGCTATCGCATGCAGCCACATTCCCCGAGCCTCGCCGGCGTACGCGCTTCGATCCGTCGGAGAATTCACCAGCCACAGTGGAGTCGGGTGCCCGCCGACGCGGATCCTGGCCTGCCCCACGTGCTCCGGATGCCCCGGTCCGGGGTCGGTCAGCGCGTCGACGAGTTCCGGTCCGGGATCCGGGCCGGCCAGGCCGGCGAGCCGGGTGCCCAGGCCGACGCCCGGCTCCTCGGCCACGAAGACCAGATCCGCCGGACCGTCGTCGAGCGGCGCCGGCCCCGCGCAGGCCACCGCGGTCGCCCGCACCCCGGTGCGGTCGTCACCGGCGTACGCCACGCCGGTGAGGGTCCAACCTGGTGGCAGCGGCCACGGGCACCACAGCGGCGTCCCCGGTGGACCCGCGGTCGCGGCGATCCGCTCCACCACGCTCGCGACGATCTCCGCTCCGATGTGTTCGGGCACGTGCAGCGGCGGCACGGGACCGCAGCGCAGGCACCTCGACTCGGTGTGCATCAGATCCGGCGCCCGTACCGGGCCCCCGCATCTCGGACAACTCACCGCGACACTCACAACCCCACCGTCACCCGGCATCGCTGGCACGTCAAGCCGGAAACGCCCGATTGCGCCGACGGGGCGAGGGTCAGTCCGGTGGCGGGCCGGCGTGCGTGCGGATCCACGCGTGCATGGCGATGCCGCTGGCCACACCCGCGTTGATGGACCGGGTGGAGCCGTACTGGGCGATGGAGTAGAGCGCAGCGCAGGCAGCGCGCGCGGGCTCGGACAGGCCGGGCCCCTCCTGGCCGAAGAGCAGCACGCAGTCCCGCGGCAGGACGCCGGTCTCCAGCGGGCGGGAGCCGGGCAGGTTGTCGATGCCGAGCACGGGCAGCCGCCGCCCCGCCGCCCAGTCGACGAACTCCTCGATCGTCGCGTGGTGCCGGACGTGCTGGTAGCGGTCGGTGACCATCGCGCCGCGCCGGTTCCACCGTCGCCGTCCGACGATGTGCACCTCGGCGGCGTTGAAGGCGTTGGCGTTGCGCACCACCGTGCCGATGTTGAAATCGTGCTGCCAGTTCTCGATGGCGACGTGGAAGCCGTGCCGGCGTCGGTCCAGGTCGGCGACGATCGCGTCGTGTCGCCAGTAGCGGTAGCGGTCGACCACGTTGCGCCGGTCCCCCTCGGCCAGCAACTCCGGGTCGTAGCGCGGGTCCTCGGGCGGGTCCCCCGGCCAGGGGCCCACGCCCACCTCAAGCTGGTCGTCGGTCACGGTCATCAGAGGGTACGGGCCACCTCGGCGTCCGCCGCGACGGCCCGCCGACCTCAGCCGAGGCCGAGCGCGTCACCCAGCCGGTCCAGGAACCGTTGGTCGGCGGGGCTGGCCGGACGTCCGCCGGGGCCGGGCACCGCCCGGCAGACGCGGGCCGCGACCGACTGCACCCACTGGCGGTACGCGGCCGAGTCGGCGGGATCAGCGCGCCGGCGCAGGACCCGAACCGCCGCCCGGCACGCAACCAGCAGGTCCACCAGGTCGGTGAGTCGCTCGACGGGCGCCGGGGCGCCGTCGTGGCGGGCGTAGATCGCGGCGACCACGGCACGGACCAGATCACTGTCGAACCCGCGGCCGGCAGCCACCGCGTCCAGACCCGCGAGGCCCGCCATCACCCCCCGCTCCGGGCGGCCGGCGCCTGGCGCTGCGGCGGCCACGAGCACCCGAGCGGGCAGGCTGGTGAGCAGGTCCCACTCGGCGGCGGAGTAGACGGCGGTGGTCAAGGGTGCGGCGCGGCGGCCGGCAGAGGGCGGCTCTCCGGCGACGGAGTGGCTCATCGGAACCTCCGGCGCCAGCATAAGCCCCGAAACGGGCGACGGGCCCCCTCCCCGACAGAACCTGCTGTGCGGGATGGAGGCCCGTGCCTCGGCGGCGGCGACTCCTGCTCAGCGCCGCCGGGGGTTCAGCGCGGGTTCGGGAAGCTGGGCCGCTCCGGGTCCACTCCCTCGGCGACGGCGTCGGCCGCGTACTCCCGCTTGGGGACCATGACCTTGCGGCGGAACACGCAGACCATGGTGCCGTCCTGGTTGTAGCCCCGGGTCTCCACGGACACGACGCCCCGGTCTGGCTTGGAGCCGGACTCGCGCTTGTCCAGCACCGTCGTCTCGCCGTAGATGGTGTCGCCGTGGAAGGTGGGCGCCACGTGCCGCAGCGACTCGACCTCCAGGTTGGCGATGGCCTTGCCGCTGACGTCCGGCACCGACATGCCGAGCAGCAGCGAGTAGATGTAGTTGCCGACCACCACGTTGCGCTTGAACTGGCTGGCCGTCGCGGCGTAGTGCGCGTCCATGTGCAGCGGGTGGTGGTTCATGGTGAGCAGGCAGAAGAGGTGGTCGTCGTACTCGGTGACGGTCTTACCCGGCCAGTGCCGGTAGACCGCGCCGACCTCGAACTCCTCGTAGTAGCGGCCGAACTGCATCCTGGTCCCCTTCGACGGGCGGCGATGGAGTTCGGCACAGCATGCCTTACCGATGGTTAAGGCGACGGTCGGGGCCGGACCCCGGCGGAAATGTCACACCGGTCACTCACCCGAGGGGAGACGCAATGAGCGGCGGGGCCCTCCCCGGCACCCGCCGCCCACGCTCTGATGTGAGGAATTCTGCCCTACGACGGCGTAGGTTCGACAGAGATCGAGGTCACATTTATCTTTTTGTAACACTACTCTGTGTGACGGAGAGCGGGGTGATCAGCGATCTCCGCAGGCCGGATACCTCCTCGTCAGGGCTCAAGTTACCGATTCGTAGCGCTCGATCGGGTGGATCTCCTTGGAACCGCTCCCATCACCGCAGGTCACGCAAGTGCGTCATGCACTTGCGTTCCGCAGGACGGGATGAACTGACGCAGTTCGATGGCCGCCGAGGGCCCCGGGCAGCCCTGCGCACGTTTCGTGCTGGACGGCCCGGGAATTCGATACGGTCAGCCCTGGTTCTACGGGACGCAGACAAACCGCGGTGATCGGAGAGTGCAATGGCAACCGTTGAGCTGACCTCGGCGAACTTCGACGAGGTGACCGGCAACGACGGCATCGTCCTGGTCGACTTCTGGGCCGACTGGTGTGGTCCGTGCAAGCGGTTCGCCCCGGTCTACGAGCGCTCCTCGGAGAAGCACCAGAACATCGTCTTCGGCAAGGTCGACACCGAGGCCCAGCAGGAGCTGGGTGCGAAGTTCGACATCCGGTCGATCCCGACGATCATGGCGATCCGCGACGGCGTCATCGTCTTCGCCCAGCCGGGCGCGCTTCCCGAGTCCGCGCTGGAGAACCTGATCGAGCAGGTCGAGGCGCTGGACATGGACGACGTCCGCAAGCAGCTGGCCGAGCACAACCACTGAGCCGTCCCCGTGACGGCGCGCGAGGGCCGGGCCCGGTTCGGGTCCGGCCCTTCGTCGTACCCGGGCACCGGCGCGTGATCATCGACCTGGGCAGGCGGAACTGGCCATCGGTGGGACCCCGCACGGCCGGTACATCCCGTATCGTCACGACCCGATGGAGACCCTGACCACCCGCGGGCGCGCGACCCGGCTGGGCGCGACCGCCCTCGGTCTCGTCCTGCTGCTGCTCGGCACCTTCTGGGGCAGCGACGACGACTTCCCGTTCGGCCCGTTCCGGATGTACGCCACCTCCAACCCGCCGAACGCCCCCGCCCCGGACACCCGCGTGGAGGGGGTGAACAGCGCCGGCGCGGTGGTCGACCTCGACCAGGGCGCCACCGGCATCCGCCGCGCCGAGATCGAGGGCCAGCAGGACCGGTACGCAGCCGACCCGACGCTGCTCGCCGAGGTGGCCGACGCGTACGCCGAACGCCACCCGGACGCCCCGGCGCTGGTCGAGGTTCGCATCGTCATCCGCTGGCACGGCATCCGCGCCGGCCGACCCACCGGGCAGCACACCGACGAGACCGTGGTCCGCTGGCAGGTCTCCCGATGAGCGGCTGGCTGACCGAGGCGGTGCCGCGCGGCCGGATCGCCGCCTTCCGCACCCTGATCTACCTCTTCGTCGCCGCCGACCTGGTGGTCTTCACCCCATGGGTACGCACCAGGGCCAGCGTGCCCGGTGAGCTGTACCAGCCCCTGCTGATCGGCCGGCTGCTCCCGCTGCCGACGCCGACGCCGACGGTGGTGGCGGTGATCTTCTGGGCGCTGCTGCTGCTCACCCTGCTCGCCGCGACCGGCCGGGCGCCCCGGCTGCTCGGCTGGTCGGTCTGCGCGCTCTACCTCGAGTGGATGATCATCGCGATGAGCTACGGAAAGGTCGACCACGACCGGTTCGGGCTCCTCGTCGCACTGGCCGTGCTGCCCACCGCCGGCCGGGCCCGCCACGGCGACACCACCCGCACCGAGGCCGGCGGCTGGGCGCTGCGGGTCACCCAGATCGCGGTGATCTGCACGTACTTCCTGGCGGCCTGGGCCAAGCTGCGCTTCGGCGGCCTGGACTGGCTGACCGGCTCGGTGCTGGCGCGGGCCATCATCCGACGTGGCACCGACCTGGCGGACCTCATCGCCCAGGTGCCGTACCTGCTGATCGTCGCCCAGTTCGGCATCGTGGCCTTCGAACTGTTCAGCCCCGTGGTGTTCCTGCTGCCGGCCCGCTGGCGACTGGCCATGGTCGGCTTCTTCTACTCGTTCCACGTGGTGACCATCGCGACCATCACGATCTCGTTCGCACCCCACCTCGCCGCGATGACGAGCTTCCTGCCGCTGGAGCGGGTCCGCCCGCTGGTCTGGGCCCGCCGGTTGACCGGCCGCGAGACCCCCGGCGCACCTACGGACGCGCCGGAGCCGGCCCCACCGAACGCCGACCCCGAACCACGCGATCAGGCCCCGGCGGACGCCGGCACGGAGCCGGCGCGGCTCGGGGATCAGGCCCCGGCGCTCGGGCGGCCGGCCGGCCCGTAGAGCCGCTCCCGGGCCTCCTGCGGCAGCGAGCACGCCGCCGTGCCGCCCGGGAGCCGGTGCCGGTTGCGCGCCACCCAGCGGTACGCGGGCCAGGCCACGGCGCGTGCCGGCGGAAACCGCAGCCCCGCTCCGGCGACCCGCCAGAGCGGACCACTCGCGGCGAGCAGCTTCGCGATGGCGTCCGGCCCGGCGGCGCGTGAGCCATCCGCGCCGACCCACTGCACGGCCTCCTCGCACTGGGCGGCCGTGAGGCCGAGCGCGTCCAGATCGGCGAACTGCCAGGGCACCACCCGGGCGGCGGTGGGGATGCGGCGTTCGATGAACTCCGCGCAACTCGTGCAGAACGCGCAGTCCCCGTCGTAGACGAAGGTCGACCTCTCCATGGCGTCCATCCTCCCCCGCGCGACCGCCCGGTGGGCTCCGGTGTCCGGCGAGTCACTTGCGCGGGCCTCGTACACGTGTTCGAATAGTGGCCATGCGCTGGGACAACCTCACCGCTCCCCCGGTTGAGGGAGACCCCGAGCGGGCAGCGCCAGCGACGCCACCCCTGCCGCTGGCGCTGCCCGGCGCCATCGTGCGCACCTTCGACACCCCCGAGTTCGCCGGGATGACCTTTCACGAGGTGCAGGCCAAGTCCATCCTCAACCGGGTGCCCGGCCAGTCCCGCGTGCCCTTCGAGTGGACGATCAACCCGTACCGAGGATGCAGTCATGCTTGTGTTTACTGCGTATCGGGCGACACCCCCATTCTGATGGCGGACGGACGCACAAAACCGATCAGCGAGCTGGCGTCGGGCGACCGCATCTACGGGACCGAGCGACGCGGCGCCTACCGCCGATACGTCGTCACCACCGTCCTCGACAAGTGGTCCACCGTGAAACCGGCTTATCGCGTCACCCTGGAGGACGGCACGACGCTCGTCGCCAGCGGGGACCACCGCTTCCTGACGGAGCGAGGCTGGAAACACATCACCGGCGGCATGTTCGGCACCGATCAACGGCCCTACCTCACCACCAACAATCGCCTGATCGGCACTGGGGCGTTCGAGACAACTCCGAAGGCCTCCCACGACTACCGTCGCGGCTATCTCTGCGGCATGGTGCGCGGCGACGGAACCATAGGCACCTACGCCACAGGCAGGAGCTGGAGTCACCAGTTCCGCTTGGCGCTCGCGGACAGCGAGGCCCTCGATCGTACCGAGCGGTATCTGAAGGAAGAGGGCGTCGACACAAGCCGCACCTCCTTTGGCCAGGCCAGGCCCGACCGGCGGCCGATGGAGGCGATCCGCGCCTCGGGAAAGCAGAAGGTCGATGCAATCAGGGAGATCGTCCAATGGCCGCAGCATTCGACTCCTGACTGGCAACGAGGGTTCCTTGCTGGCATCTTCGATGCCGAAGGCAGTTGCAGCCAGGGCATCCTGAGAATCGCCAACTGCGACGATCAGGTCCTCAGCCACACGACGGAAGCACTGCGCGCCTTTGGATTCGCCACCGTCCTCGAGGACCGGAGGCGGACGAACCGCCTGCGCTATGTACGGCTGACCGGCGGTCTCCCGGCGCGGTTGCGCTTCTTCCACCTGACCGACCCGGCCATCACTCGCAAGCGTTCGATCGCGGGTGCCGCTCTGAAATGCAAGGCCGCACTCAGGGTTGTCGACATTCAAGCGCTCGGGCTGGAGTTGCCGCTGTGGGACATCACCACCGGCACCGGCGACTTCATCGCCGACGGAGTCGTGAGCCACAACTGCTTCGCCAGAAACACCCACACCTATCTCGATCTTGATGCCGGTGCGGACTTCGACCGGCAGGTGATCGTGAAGGTCAACGCCGGTGAGCTGGTACGGCGGGAGCTGGCCGCGCCGAAGTGGCGGGGCGCGCACGTGGCCATGGGCACCAACGTGGACTGCTACCAGAGGGCCGAGGGGCGTTACCGGCTGATGCCGCAGATCATCGCGGCCCTGCGCGACTTCGCCAACCCGTTCTCGATCCTGACCAAGGGCACGCTGATCCTGCGAGACCTGCCGCTGCTGCGCCAGGCCGCCGAGGTGACCAGAGTCGGCATCTCCTACTCGGTGGGCTTCGTCGACGAGCAGCTCTGGCGTGGCGTCGAGCCGGGCACGCCGCACCCGAGCCGCCGGCTCGACGCGGTCCGCCGACTCACCGACGCCGGCTTCGAGGTCGGGGTGCTGATGGCGCCGATCCTGCCCGGGCTGAGCGACGGCGACGAGTCGATCGACGCCACCGTGTCGGCGATCGCGGCCGCCGGGGCGACCAGCGTGACTCCACTGGCGCTGCACCTGCGCCCGGGCGCCCGGGAGTGGTACGCGCAGTGGCTCGCTCGGGAGCACCCGCACCTCGCGCCCCGCTACCGCGAGCTCTACCGGGCCGGCGCGTACGCCCCGCAGGCGTACCAGCGGGAGCTGACCGCCCGGGTGCGGATCGCGGCCCGCCGCCACGGGCTGCACCGGGGCGAAGTGGGTGACAACCGTCGGCTGCCCGAGCCGCCCCCACCGCCGGCCGCCGAGCAGCTGACCCTGCTCTAGCCAGCAGGCGGCGCTACAGTCGGCGGGTGCGCACCGCTCAGCAGATCCTCGCCGACTCCGCCGTCATCGCCGTCGTCGGCGCGTCGCGCGACCCGCGCAAGGCCGCGCACGGCGTGCCGTTGCAGATGCAGCAGTACGGCTGGCGGATCATCCCGGTCAACCCGACAGTCGACGAACTCTTCGGCGAGCGGGCGTACCCGACGCTGGCCGACATCCCGCACCCGGTGGATCTGGTGGACGTGTTCCGGCCGGCGGCCGACGCCGTGCAGGTCGTGCGGGACGCGGCGGCGATCGGCGCTCCGGCCGTCTGGCTGCAACTGGGCATCGTCTCGGCCGAGGCGCGACGGATCGCCGAGGCGGCCGGGATGGACTACGTCGAGGACCGCTGCCTCATCGTCGAGCGCGCCGCCGGAAACCTGACCCGCCTCGGCTGATCGCGCGTCGGTCCGACGGGCTGGCCGACGGCCGGACGGACCGGAAGCCGTCGACAGGCCGGTGGGCACGACGTGAGCGGCCGGCATTGGCACGAACATCTCGTCGTCGAGCGCGCCGCCGGCCTGACCCGCTTCACTGGTTTCCCGGTGGTCGTACGCTGCGGGCATGGTCATCCCGCGGCGCGGCCGCGTACCGGCGCTGGGCGACGGGCTCTGGCCGCGCCGGATCCTGGCTCTGACGGCCGGGTTGGTGGTGACGGCCGGGGTCGCCGGTGGGCTGCTTGCGCTCCCTCGGATCAACCCGTCCACCGCCAGCCTGGCGGTCTGGTCGGCCATCGGCATGCGGTGGCTGACCGGGCGGTGGTGGCCACGGCGGACCGGGCATCTGCGCTGGCGGGAGCGTGTCTCCGGCCTGGACGCCGTCGAACCGGGCCTGGTGGCACGCCGGTCGCTCGCCGGGTGGGTCGACCTGGCGGCCGGTGCGACCACGCTGCTCGCGATCGGAGGGTGGCTGATCGCCAGCCTGCCCCCGCACGGCCGGTGGGTCGAACTGACGCGGCCGGTGCTCGCCGTCGGGGTCGCGGCCTGGCTCGGTCGTGGGGTCTACGAGGAGACGCGCTTCACCGGAAGGCTGGCGCTGACCGCCAGCGAGATCCGGCACGGCCGCCAGATCGTGGACTGGACGAACATCGACCGGGTCAGCCCGCACCGGCGCGACGGCCGGCTGAACGGGGTGCGGCTGCGGCCGGCGGTCTGGCAGTCGCTGCGGCCGGCGCCGGTGGTCGGCGGCCGGGACACGGCGGTGCCGGAGGACCGGCTGATCGCCGCGCTCGAGGACTACCGGTTCCGGCCGAGGGAGTTGGCCATCGAGCCGGACCAGGGGCAGCTCAGAGCTTGTACTCCTTGAGCAGGCCGCGGGAGATGATGGTCTTCTGGATCTCCGAGGTGCCCTCGCCGATGAGCAGGAACGGGGCCTCGCGCATCAGCCGCTCGATCTCGTACTCCTTGGAGTAGCCGTAGCCGCCGTGGATGCGGAACGCCTCCTGCACGACCTCCGCGCAGTATTCCGAAGCGAGCAGCTTGGCCATCCCGGCCTCGACGTCGTTGCGCTGGCCGGCGTCCTTGAGGCGGGCGGCGTTGACCATGAGGGCGTGCGCGGCCTCGATCTTCGTGCCCATCTCGGCGAGCTTGAACGCGATCGCCTGGTGCCTGGCGAGCGGCTGGCCGAAGGTCTTGCGCTGCTGGGCGTACGCGACGGCCAACTCGAAGGCGCGGATGGAGATGCCGCAGGCGCGGGCGGCCACGTTGACGCGGCCCACCTCGATGCCGTCCATCATCTGGTAGAAGCCGCGGCCCACCTTGTCGGCGCCGCCGAGGATGGCCGAGTCGGGCACGGTCACCCCGTCGAGCACCATCTCGGTGGTCTCGACGCCCTTGTAACCCATTTTCTCGATCTTGCCGGGGATGGTGAGGCCGGGCGCGGTCTCGCCGAAGCCCGGCTCCTTCTCCAGCAGGAAGGTGCTCATGTTGCCGTACACCGACTCAGCGCCGGTGTCGGTCTTGACCAGGGTGGCCACCACCGAGGAGTACGCCCCGTTGGTCAGCCACATCTTCTGCCCGTTGAGCACGTAGCTGTCGCCGTCGCGGACGGCCCGGGACTTGATCGCCGAGACGTCGGAGCCGGTCTCCGGCTCGGACATCGAGAACGCGCCGCGCACCTCGCCGGTGGCCATCTTCGGCAGCAGGCGGGCCTTCTGCTCGGCCGAGCCGTGCTGGGAGATCAGGTACGCCACGATGAAGTGGGTGTTGACGATGCCGGAGATCGACATCCAGCCCCGGGACAGCTGCTCCACCACGAGGGCGTACGTGAGCAGCGACTCGCCGAGCCCGCCGTACTCCTCGTCGATGGTGAGGCCGAACAGCCCCATCTCGCGCATCCCGTCGAGGATGTCGGTGGGGTACTCGTCGGCGTGCTCCAGCCGCTGGGCGTGCGGGATGATCTCCTTGTCGGCGAACTCCCGGACGGTCTCCAGGATCGATCGCTGCACATCGGTCAGGCCGGGCGTCTGGGCGAGTCGGGCCATCTCAGCCTCCGGGGATCAGCGCACTACTCATGGGTAACTGAACGCTCGGTCAGTATCGGCCTCCGGGTCGGCAAGGCCAAGGTGACCAGTCCACACAACCGCTGTGAAAAGGTTCACCGCTGCGGGTACCGTCCGGCAAGAAGGACTTTTCCGGCACCGGCAGGAGGAGGACAGCCGTGAGCTACCCGCCACCGTCGGGCCCCCCGGGGGACGAGCCGCCGCCGTCACCCTACGAGCCACCCCGGGACCAGTCGCCGTACGCGCCACCGCCGGCCGGCCAGTCGCCGTACCCGCCGCCGCCGGACCAGTCGTCGTTCGGGTCGCCGGAACGCTCGCCGTACGGGCCCCCCGCCGACGAGCCGTCGCCGTACGAGCAGCAGAAGCCGCACCAGCCGGCGCACTGGGGGCAGCAGCCGCCGTACCCGCCGCAGGGCCCCTACGGCCAGTACGGCCCGCCGCCGTCCGGCGGCCCGGGTCGGGGCACCAACGTGCTGGCGATCCTGTCGCTGGTGTTCGCCTTCGTGTTCCCCCCGGCGGGCGCCGTGCTCGGCCACGTGGCCAAGCGACAGATCCGCACCAGCGGTGAGGACGGCGACCAGCTCGCCACCTGGGGGCTGATCCTCGGCTACGCCTTCACCGCGCTGACCCTGCTGGCCTGCTGCGGCTGGCTGGCGCTGGTCATTTTCAGCAACACGGGCGACAGCGGCGGCTACTGACCCGCCCGGCCGATCAGCGGAAGCGCGCCTCCCGGACGCTGTTGCCGCCGTCCACCACAAGCATCTGGCCGGTGATGTACGAGGCCGCCGGCGAGCAGAGGAAGCTGATGGCCGCGGCTACCTCGTCCGGGGTGCCCGGTCGACCGACCGGTGTGCCCAGGCCCTGCTTGATCTCGGCCATCGTGGACGCCGCCGTGTAGATGGTGCCGGGCGCCACCGCGTTCACGGTCACCCCGTCGGCGATCATCTCCATGGCCAGCGCACGGGTCAGCCCGACGACGCCGGCCTTCGCGGCGGCGTACGCGGCCTCGGTGGGCAGGGCGTTGACCGGCCCGGCGGTGGCCGCCAGGTTGACGATCCGCCCCCAGCCCCGCTCGGCCATCCCGCCGATGAACGCGCGACTGCACAGGAACGCGGTGGACAGGTTGCGGTCGATCTCGCCGCGCCACTCGTCGTAGGTCAGCTGCGCGACGGGACGCAGCACCCCCTGGCTGGCCCGGCTGGCCAGACCGGCGTTGTTGACCAGCACCTCGACGTCACCCAACTGCTCGGCGACCGCGTCCGCCAGCGCGCCGACCTCGGACTCGTCGGTCAGGTCCGCGACGAACCCGGTCGCCCCCAGCTCACCGGCCCGCTCGTGGATGCGCCGGGTGGTGCTGACGATGGCCACCCGCGCCCCCAGGTCGGCCAGCCGCCGGGCGGTGGCGTAGCCGATGCCGTCCGGGCTGCCGGCCCCGGTCACCAGGGCGACCCGACCGTCGAGCCGCATGGTCACCGGGTCCGTGAGTGCGACCGGTTCGTCGGGGCCGGGTGCGCCGGCCGGCGTGGCCGCCCGACCGCGGCGGCCCGCACCCGGACGGCTCACGTCCCGTCGCGGTCGGCTGCCGGAACGGTCCGCGGCGCGCGCGTCTATTGCCATGCCAGGGATCCTGCCCGTTACGACCGGCCCGAGCAACGCGGCACCCGGGAGCGGGGCCATCGGGTTTAGGCACCCCTGGCTACTCTGACGGCGCACCCGAGCCGACGGAGAGTTCGCATGACCAATCCCCCACCCCCCGGCGGTTGGACCGACCCCACCTGGTCGGCTCAACCGTCGAGCGCGCCGCCGGACCCGACCCTGGTGGCCGGCCAGCCGATACCGACCCAACCCGGCCCCGCAAACCCGTACGCGCCGGTCGACCCGTACGCGGGTGGGCAGCTGCCGCCGGGCGCGTACGCGCCGCCCGGCTACCCGCCGCACCCCGGTTACGGGTACCCGCCACCGCCGAAGACCAACGGGCTGGCCATCGCGGCGCTCGTGCTGGCCCTGGCCGGCCTGACCACCTGCGGCATCACCGCGCCGATCGGGGCGATCCTCGGCCATGTGGCGCAGAAGCAGATCCGGGTCAGCGGCGAGGGCGGCGAGGGAATGGCGAAGGCCGGCATCATCGTCGGCTGGATCGTCACCGCGCTGATGGTGCTGGCGATCGCGTTCTACGTCGTCGCGATCGTCTTCGCGGTCACGACGGGCGCCGGCAGCGACAGCAGCTACTGACTCGGTCGTCGGGTCCGCGTACCGCCGGCTGGTAGGCCGGGTCGGCAGCCGGCGGCGACCGACCCGGCCCGAGGCGTCACTGCGCCGGTGGGGTGAACGACGAGGTACGGCTCATCCCGGCGGCGCGGCCCTTGGCGGCGATGACCAACGCCATCTTGCGGGACGCTTCGTCGATCATCTCGTCGCCGAGCATCACCGCACCGAGCTTGCCGCCGGCCTCCGAGGTGTAGTGCTCGTACGCGTCGAGGATCAGCTCGGCGTGGTCGTAGTCGGCCTGGGCCGGCTGGTAGATCTCGTTGGCGGCGTCGATCTGGCCCGGGTGCAGCACCCACTTGCCGTCGAAGCCCAGCGCCGCCGAGCGCTTGGCCACCTCGCGGAACGCGTCGACGTCGCGGATCTGCAGGAAGGGGCCGTCGATGGCCTGCTTGTCGTGCATCCGCGCGGCCATCAGGATCCGCATGAGGATGTAGTGGTACGGGTCGCCCGGGTAGTCCGGGATCAGGCCGCCGACCACCAGCGACCTCATGTTGATCGACGCCATGAAGTCGGCCGGGCCGAAAATGATGGTCTCCACGCGCGGCGAGGCGGCCGCGATGGCGTCCACGTTGACCAGACCCGCCGCGTTCTCGATCTGCGCCTCGATGCCGATCCGGCCGACCTCAAGGCCGATTGTCTTCTCGATCTGGGTGAGCGTCAGGTCCAGCCACTGCACCTGGGCGGCGTTCTGCACCTTCGGCAGCATGATGCAGTCCAGGTTCGCGCCGGCGCCCTCGACCACCTCGATGACGTCCCGGTAGGTCCACGGGGTCGTCAGGTCGTTGACCCGGACCACCCGGGTCTTGCCGGCCCAGTCACCGTCGTTGAGGGCGGCCACGATGTTCTTGCGCGCATCCGGCTTGGCCAGCGGCGCCACGGCGTCCTCCAGATCGAGGAAGACCTGGTCGGCGGGGAGACCCTGCGCCTTGCCGAGCATCTTGACGCTGGAACCCGGCACGGCGAGGCAGGACCGGCGGGGACGACCGACTGCGGCCATGAATGCGCTCCTCTTCCAGCGATCGGCGAGCACGCCGACGCCACCTGACTCCGAAGAAAACTTAACGATCCCAAAGGGCGTGGTGACGTCACGGTAACCTCGCGCCATGACCGGGGTGAATGGACCTGTGGAAGATCTCACTGGGCGTCGGCTGGTGGTGGTGACCGGAGCCAGCTCCGGCATCGGGTTGGCCGCCGCGGTGAGCTTCGCGTGCCGCGGAGACCAGGTGGTGCTGGTCGGACGGGATCCGGCCCGCCTGCAGGCCGCGGCGGAACGGGTACGGGAGACCTCGGGCGAGCGTCCCGAGCTGTTCCGGGCCGACTTCGCGGTGCTCGACGACGTACGCGGGCTCGCCGAGCGGCTGCGCGACGCTTACGACCGGATCGACGTGCTGGCCAACAACGCCGGGGCCATCGCGCTCCAACCGCTCACCACCGTCGACGGCTTCGAGCTGTCGATCCAGGCCAACCACCTGGCCCCCTTCCTGCTGACCAACCTGCTCGCCGACCGGGTGGGCCGGATAGTGGTGACCGCCTCGGGCGCGCACCGCTACGGCGGGCTCGACCCGGCCGACCTCAACAAGCCGCTGCGCCGTTACCGGTCGATGGCCGCGTACGGCACCAGCAAGCAGGCCAACATTCTGTTCGCCGCCGAGGCGGCCCGCCGCTGGCCGCACATCCCCACGCACAGCTTCCACCCCGGCGTGGTGCGTACGCGGTTCGCCAACGACAGTGCGATGGTCGCGTTCGGTATGCGGTTCCTGCCGTTCCGCAGCCCCGAGAAGGGCGCCGAAACGCTCGTCTGGCTGGCCAACCAGGATCCGGCCCGGCTCATCAACGGGGCGTACTACTACAACCGCCGGCCACGCCGGCCGTACCGCAAGGCAGCCGACCCGCGGCTCGCGGCCCGGCTCTGGGAAGCCAGCGCCACGGCCGTCGGCATCGACCGATAGCGTGGCGTCATGCTGACCCTTGTCGCAGTCGTCGAGTATCCGGCCGGGGCCGAGGCCGCCGGGCAGCGCTACGAGGACACCGTGCTGGCGCTGCTCGACCGGCACGGTGGCCGGCTGGAACGACGGCTGCGCGGCACGGACGGGCGGGCCGAGGTGCACGTGATCACCTTCGACGGGCGGGCCGGCTACGAGTCGTTCCTGGTCGACCCGGAGCGGGCGGCCCTGCGCACCGCCCTCGGCGAGGCCGCCCCGACCACCCGCGTCATCGAGGTGCACGAGGGCTAGGCCGGCGACGGCGGCCGCGCCACCGCCGCAGCCACCCCAGCACGGGCAGCGCCACCAGGACCACCAGCACGAACCCCGCCGCGAGCGCCCAGAACGGCAGCGGCCCGTAGTCGGGGCGACCGGATTCGCGTACCGCCCCGTCGATCGCCAGGTCGGCGGCGACCGACAGCTCAGTGATGCCCTCCGGGGTGCGGAAGAGCACCTCCGGCGCGAGCGCGCCCCGGCGCAGCGCCACGAGTTCCACCGCCTCCGTTCCGGGCTCGTGATACGGCTCCCAGGCCACGTCGTGGTCGTCCGGGCGGTCCACCGCCGCCGGCCCCGGCACCCCGACCAACGCGACCGCCTCCTCGGCCGAGCGCCAGCCGAGCAGTTGCACGAACGTGCGGGAAGGCAGCGGGGGGAACGCGGCACCGGCCACGGGCGAACCGTCGACGGTGGATCGCAACGCCAGCGTCCAGGTGCGCCGGAAGGACGGCACCGGGCAGTCGTCGCAGGTGGACCGATCCAGGACCGCCACCGATCCGCCGTCCGGCGACCAGGACCCGGCCCCGGCGAGCCGGCCGCCGGCGAGCGGCAGCTTCCGGTACGGCTCGGCGACCCGATCGGCGCCCGCGTCGGCCACCCGAGTGAGCCAGACCTCGTCGCGGACCTGGAGGGCCAACTCCCCGCCGTCGGGCGAGAGCGCGGCCGTGCGTCCGGGCGGAATCCAGGCCGTCCCGACCCGCACCCGCAGCACATCCGCGCCGAGTTTGCGGTCGTGGACACCGACGTACGGGGTGCCGTAGCTGTTGGGCGGGGTGAACGTCGTGTCGTCCTCGGCGTAGACGAGACGCTCCCCGTTCGGCGCGAACGCGAGCGGGTAGCCGCCCGTGCGATCCGGGGTGAGCTTCCCGGTCCGCAGGTCGAGCAGTGTCGCACCGATCGAGGCGTACCGGCCGTCCTGGGACAGCATCGCCTCGAAGCCCGCGACGGCCGAACCGGCGTCCAGCACCCGATAGCGGTCGGCGTCCGCGGCGAGCACACCCATCCGGGTCTCGAACCAATCGGTGCGCACGGCGGGACCGCCGAAGAGCATCGCCGCCGAGCCAGGTGCCGAGGCCCGCACCGAGGCGGTTCGCAGCGGCGGGTCGACGAGTCTGGTGGGCAGGCCAGGGGCGTCGTGCCTCGGGCCGGCGGGGATCGGCAGGGCGACCGGGCGCAGCGCGTACCCGGTGCCCAGGAGCAGGACCAGGACGGCGAGCGCTCCCGCGACGGCGGCCCGGCGACGGCGGTACCGTGCCACCTCCTGCGGGTCACGGCCGACAAGTTCGGCCAGTTCGGGGGCGAGTACGCGGAGTCGGCCGAGGGCGTGGCGGGTCTGGCTCTTCACGGTAGTCAAGTGTCGTAAGAAGCCAACCGATGCCACCTCAACATCTAACGAGCAACAGGTCGGACGGGTGACGAGCAGAAGATGTCTCTCACAATGACCGACGTCCATGAGGACCGAGGCGTACAGTCCAGCGAGGTTCGATCATGTGTACGACACATCTCGTGGGATTGAGAGAACGATGTTCGAGGTGGACTTTCTGCCGGTGGAGAACCGGGACCAGGACGGCGGCAAGAGTGGCGACGCCATTGCGATCAATTTCACGTGGCACGCCGAGCAGCGCCAGGCCGTTGTGGTGATCGACGGCGGCTTCAAGGACACCGCCGACTCACTGGTCAGCCACATCAGGGAGTATTACGGCACGAACGTGGTGGACTTGATGATCTCCACCCATCCCGATGCGGACCACCTGAATGGACTGGCAGGCGTCGTGGACGCCCTCGATGTGCAGGAGCTGATGGTCCACCAGCCCCGCGCATACGCCCGTGACGTGTCCGACTTCAGCAATCTCGAGGCCCTGGACGAACTCCTGGATAGGGCCAAAGCCCGGAACGTGGTGGTGAGCGAGCCCTTCACCGGAGAGTCGCGGTTCGGTGGTCAGCTGACAGTGCTGGGGCCGACGACCAGCTACTACGAGACCCTGCTGGCGCAGCAGTTGTGGGAAGCCAAGCACTTGGCCGCGTCGGCGACGTCCGCCAGAGGCTGGTGGCAGCGAGGGGTCAACCTCCTCGAACGAGCAGTCGACTGGCTGCCGCTGGAGACGCTGACCGATGACGGCGAGACCAGCCACCGGAACAACTCCTCGGTGATCACGTTGCTGACCCTGGACGGACAGCGAATGTTGTTCACCGGAGACGCCGGCATCCCCGCCATGACGGCCGCCGCCGATCACTACGAAAACACATACGGATCTTTCGCGGCATCCCCGCTGTCCTTCATGCAGGCACCGCACCACGGGAGCAAGCGCAACCTGGGGCCCACCCTCCTGAACCGCATTCTCGGCATGCCCGACTCGCCGCACGCGCCCTCGACGATCGCCTTCATCAGCTCCGCCAAGGCAGCTCCGAAGCATCCCTCACCGAAGGTGGTCAACGCCCTGAAGCGTCGAGGTTGCTTCGTGGGAGCCACCGAGGGGAACCCCATCTGCCATAACTCGGGAACGCTGACGCGTCCGGGATGGGGCACCTTGCAGCCACTCCCGGCGCTGGTCGAGGACGACGATGAAGCTTAGTGAGGCGGTCAGCGGCTTTGACTCCTACAGCCGGCGGGCTCGCATCTATCCAGCGATGCTCGCCGTGCTACCCATCGCGCTGATCTCGGCGTTACTCACGAACAACAAACCGCTCGTAGCGCTGAGCCCGATCTTGTTGAGCGCAGGAACATTGTTCCTTGCCAGCAACATCGTGCGCGTACTCGGCCAACGCACGCAGCAACGTCTGATCGTGACGTGGGACGGTATGCCCACGACCAAGCTGCTCCGATTCCGCGAGGCTCAGAACAGCGTCATGTTGCAGCGGCGTCGACAAGCCTTGGAAGCGCTGTTCGGCGCTCCACTACCCACCCGTCGGCAAGAAGCCGTCAACCCCCAAAAGGCAGACGAAGCCTACATCGCAGCAACCCGCTGCCTGATCACTCACGTGCGTTCGCGACGTGGCCAGTTTCCCCTCATCGATCACGAAAACGCCACCTACGGCTTTGCCCGCAATCTGCTTGGAGTCAAACCGCTCGCGCTCGTCGTGCTCACCGCGTCAGTTGCGGCCGACGCCGTCATCTACCTGCGCGACGGGCTGACGAGTCCGCTCGTCGTAGTCGGCGGACTGCACTTGGGCCTCGCCGCCGTCTGGCTGTCCTTCATCCGTCCCGCGTGGGTCCGCCAGGCCGCCGACACCTATGCCGAGCGGCTTCTCGAAGCCCTGGACCTGCCGCCCGAACCGGCAACAAACGAGCAGAACGGGAGCGCAGGCCAGACACCCAGTCTGTCGGGGGAGTAATTGCGCTGTCCGATAGGGCACGTCTTTATTGCCCGGCATGACCCACCACGTGCACCAGCCACCAGGCACATCCCTGGGTTACCTACTCAAACGATCTATCACGATCGGCACCCTGAAACCCTGCGCGACGCGCGGGTGATCCGCGCGCGGGCGGCGGCCTGCGCGGGCCTAGGCTGAGCGGTTGCACGACCACGGGCGATCGCAGAGGGTGGAGCGGGTGCGGAAGTTGACGTTGCCGCAGTTGGAGCGGCATCTGTTCGCGGCGGCGGACATCCTGCGGGGCAAGATGGATGCCTCGGAGTTCAAGGAGTACATCTTCGGGATGCTGTTCCTGAAGCGCGCGTCGGACATGTTCGACGCCGAACGGGAACGGGTCCTGGCCCGCTACGCCGACCGGGGCCCGCAGGAGGCCGAGCACCGCGCGGAGCAGCCGGAGTCGTACCGGGAGGCGTTCTTCGTCCCGAAAAACGCCCGCTGGGGCCACCTCCGACGGCTCCACGACAACGTCGGCGACGGCGTCAACAAGGCGTTGTCTGCCCTGGAGGACGCCAACCCGGACTCGCTGGAGGGAGTCGTTCAGCACATCGACTTCAACCGGCAGGTCGGCAACTCACGCATCTCGGACAAAAAGCTGCGGGACCTGATCGCACACTTCGGCCGGCACCGGCTGCGCACCGAGGACTTTGAGTTCCCGGATCTCCTGGGCGCCGCGTACGAGTATCTGATCAAGGAGTTCGCTGACACGGCCGGAAAAAAGGGCGGCGAGTTCTACACCCCCCGGGCAGTGGTCCGGATGATGGTTCGGCTAGTTAAGCCGGCCGAAGGTATGAGCGTGTACGACCCGTGCTCGGGTTCCGGCGGCATGCTGATCCACGCCAAAGAGCACGTCGAGGAGCACGGCGGCAACCCGCTCAACCTGGTGCTAGCCGGGCAGGAGAACGCCGGTAGCGTCTGGTCTATCTCCAAAATGAACCTGCTGTTGCACGGTATCCCCGATGCAAAGATCGAGAACGACGACACCCTGGCCAACCCGCGCCACGCCCAGGGCGGCCAGCTCGACCTGTTCGACCGGGTGCTGTCCAACCCGCCGTTCTCGCTGAACTACTCCAGCGACGGCATGCGCTACAGCAACCGCTTCCGCTGGGGCTGGGCACCGGAGGGCGGCAAGAAAGCCGACCTGATGTTCGTCCAGCACATGGTTGCGGTGCTCAGGGCCAACGGCGTCGCGGCCACTGTCATGCCGCACGGCGCGCTGTTCCGCGGTGGCGCCGAGCGCGAGATTCGCACCAACCTCCTGAACGACGATGTCATCGAGGCCGTCATCGGCCTGGCTCCGAACCTGTTCTACGGCACTGGCATCCCCGCCTGCGTGCTGGTGCTGCGCGCGCCCGAATCTAAGCCGCCAGAGCGGGCCGGTCGAGTGCTGTTCATCAACGCCGACCACGAGTACGCCGCCGGACGCGCCCAGAACTACTTGCTGCCCGAGCACATTGAAAAGATTGTGTACGCGTATGAGGCGTTCAGAGACATTCCCGGCTACGCGCGCATTGTGACCCGCGAGGAACTGCGGAAGAACGACGACAATCTCAATATCCGACGGTACGCCGACAACGCCCTGCCGCCCGAGCCGCACGACGTGCGCGCCCACCTCCACGGCGGCGTACCGAGGGCCGAGGTCGCCGATAAGGCGGACCTGTTCGCCGCGCACGGCTTCACCACCGACGCCGTGTTCGTGGAGCGAGACGACGCCTACTACGACTTTGCACCGGGTGTTGACGGCGCCGCGCTCCGCGCCTTGGTCACCGACCATGCCGGGGTACGCGCCCGCGAGGCGACGCTGGCCGCCGCCCAGCGCGACTGGTGGAACGAGCACCGCAAGCTGGTCGTCGAGCTGCCCTCGACGAAGCGGCTAATGGCCGCCCGCACCGAGCTGATCGACTCATTCACTACCGCCCTGCTGCCCGTCGGGCTACTCGACCGATTTCAGATTGCGGGCGTGATTGTGCGCTGGTGGGATGCCAACCAGTTCGACCTGCGAACCTTGGCCACGCACGGCTTCGGCGGCGTGATCGACGGTTGGGTCACGACGATCGGCACCGCTCTAGAAGACGAGAAGTCCCGAACCGATCCGCTGGAGCACCGCCTCGTCCCGAGGCTGGTCCCGGAGTACTTGGACGAGTTGGCGAAAGTGGAGGCCGAGCGCGCCGAACTCGACGCCCAAGTCAAGGCGGCCACCACCACCGCGAGCGAGGACGACGAATCAACCGACGATGCCGTTAGTCCTGCCGAGCTGAGGCGGTTCAAGGCCGAACTAGTCAAAGCCAAGAAACGGCAGCGCGAGCTAAAGACACAGTTCATCGCCACCCTCGACAAGGCGCGTGCAGCGCTGACAGGTGCGCAGGAACAGGATCTAGTGATGGCTATCTGGCACGAGGGCCTGACCGCCCAACTCGACGGCTACGCCAGCACCCACCGGCGTCAGCTCGTCATCGCCTTGGAGATCTGGTGGGACAAGTACGCTGCCTCCCATGCCTCTATCCAAGCTCAGCGCGAAGCCGCAATTGTTCGACTTAATGGCAGCCTTAGGGAGCTCGGCTATGCGTGAGCCGATCCCTATGTGGCGCCACTCCAGCATTGGTCAAGAGTTTGACATTAAGGCGGGAATCACTCTCGGGCCCCATAGGGCACCACGGGCGGGTGCTGCGCCTTACCTCCGGGTGGCGAACGTTCAGCGTGGATACATTAATCTTAGCGACGTCTCCCACCTGCAGGCTTCGAAGTCCGAGATCGTACAGTATGCCACCCAGATCGACGATCTATTGATCGTAGAAGGACACGCGAACCCCCGCGAGATCGGAAGATGCTCGATCGTTGGACCGTCGAGCGCCGGCCTGCTATTCCAAAACCATCTTTTTAGGCTGCGATCCAAGTCACTGCACCCGAAATTCGCCCTTGCCTGGCTAAATTCTGAAATTACAAAAGCTTATTGGCGGCGGATGTGCGCAACGAGTTCCGGCCTCTACACGATCAACTCCCGACAGCTGAACGCCATGCCGATCCCCGTGCCGCCTCGGCGAGAGCAGTTCAGGATTGCTGAAATATTGGATTCCGCAGACGCGTCGATTAGCACCACCGAGCGCCTTATTGAGAACCAGACAGCAACCTTCGAAGCTGTTCACAACGATCTTCTCGCTCGGGGATTCGAGGTGGACCAGCTTGCCAATCGCCTCGCATTGAGCCCCGGAGCGGTCGTACAGACGGGACCCTTTGGCAGTCAGCTTCACGCACATGAGTACGTCAGGCATGGCGTACCTGTCGTCATGCCGCAGGACATCGCCGGCGGGCGCATCGACGACAGCGGCGCTGCCCGTGTCACTGAGGCGCGCGCGTCCATGCTGAGCAGGCACCGGCTGCGCGCGGGTGATGTCGTGCTTGCGCGACGAGGTGATCTCACTAAGTGTGCGGTGGTCTCACCAGGGCAGCAAGGATGGCTTTGTGGTACGGGCTGCCTGCTGCTGCGCCCGGGAGTAGCGGTAAATTCCGACTGGTTGGCGGCGATGTATAGGCATGACATCTGCCAACGACAAATTGCTGCAGTCGCTGTGGGATCAACAATGGTCAACCTTAACACTGGGATCCTGTTGTCACTGAAGATTCCTTGGCCATCGCGGCAGGAACAGGACCGGATCGCCGACGCCCTGCGCACACACGAACAATCAATCGACCGGACACGGTGCGAACGTGACAAGCTTAGGCACCTAAAGCAAGGGCTAATGGAAGACCTGTTGACGGGGCGGGTGCGCAGCGTTGGGGAGGATGTGGCGTCGTGACATCCGGGCCGGAGTATAAGCGGGTAGAGCTGCCTTTGGTTAGGCAACTCACGGCGATGGGATGGCAGCACATTGAACCGACGAGATCCGATCCGCCGTCGGTGACCGGGCGGGAGAGCTTCCGGGAGGTACTACTGCTCGACAGGCTCCGGGCCGCTATGCGCCGGGTCAACCTGGACGACGACGGTAACGAGTGGCTCGACGACGGCCGGATTAGCCAGGCGATCTCTCAGCTCACCCGGCCCCAGGCGACATCCCTGCTTGAGATCAACGAGGAGTTGACCGAGCGGCTGCTGCTCGGCGCCACCGTTGATGGCGTGGACGGCTGGGACGGCGGCCGGGTCCGTACCGTCCGCTTCATCGACTGGACTAGCCCCGATCCGCTTGCCAGTAACGACTTCTTTGTGGTCAACCAGTTCCGGGTGGATACGCCCGGCGGGCGGGCGTCCATCTGGCCGGACGCGGTGCTGTTCGTGAATGGGATCCCGCTCGTAGTGGTCGAGGCCAAGTCGCCGATGAAGCCGGATCCGGTCGGTGAGGCGGTCGAGCAGCTTCGCCGGTATGCCAATCAGCGGGAGTCGGTGGAGCCGGAGGGCAGCGAGCAACTGTTCCACACCAATCAGTTCGTGGTGGCGACGTGCTTCGAGGAGGCGAAGGCCGGTACATTCACCGGGCTGGTGGAGCACTACGCCGAGTGGAAGACCACGGCGCCGGTACCCGAGAAGGATGTTAAGGCCCGCCTCGGTGTAGCGCGGCTGTCTTCGCAGCAGCGCTTGGTCGCAGGGATGCTGCATCCGGCCCGGCTGCTGGACCTGGTGCGGCACTTCACGCTGTTCATGCAGCCGGAGGATCGCAAGATCAAGGTTGTCGCGCGGTACCAGCAGTACCGCGCGGTCTCGACGACGATTGAGCGGCTGCTGACCGGCCCGACCCGGGCGCAGGACGGCGAGCACGATAGGCGCGGCGGGATCATCTGGCATACCCAGGGATCGGGCAAGAGCCTGACCATGGTGTTCCTGGTTCGGGCCATGCGATCGCACCCAGCGCTGGTCGGGTTCAAGGTCGTAGTGGTGACCGACCGCAAGGATCTGCAGAAGCAGCTCGCCGACACAGCGGAGCTGACAGGGGAAACGGTCCATACGGCGACCAAGGTGGCCAAGGCCAAGGAACTGCTTGCTATCCCAGGCAAGGCACTGACATTCGTGATGGTGCAGAAGTACCGCAACCCTCAGGCGAAGAAGACCGACGACGCTGCACTGAAGAACATTGGCGAGCTGGACAAGTCCCCCGAGGTGCTGGTGTTGGTCGACGAGGCGCACCGGTCACACTCGAACACGCTGCACGCGGCGTTGCAGAAGGCGCTGCCCAACGCGGCCAGGGTTGGGTTCACCGGAACGCCGATCATCATGGGCGCAAAGAAGAAGACCCATACGATCTTCGGTGAGTACCTGGACCGGTACGACATCCGCCAGTCCGAGGCCGACGGGGCGACCGTGCCAATCCTGTACGAGGGCCGTACCACCCGTGGCGGTATCAAAGACGCTGACGACATCGACGAGTTTATTGACCTCTACGGGCTCACACAGGAGCAGACCGAGGAGCTGAAGAAGCGGTACGCCACCAAGCGGCACGTCGCCGAGGCCGAGCAGCTCGTCGCCGCAAAGGCGGCGAACATGCTGCGCCACTATGTCGAGGTGGTGCTGCCGAACGGCTTCAAGGCGCAGGTGGTCGCCACCAGCCGACTCGCCACCGTCCGCTACCGGACCGCGTTCCTGGCTGCCCGGGACGCCCTGACCGCTGAGCTGGATGCACTCGATCCGGCGTGGAAGACCCCAGACGCCCTGGAGCGGATCGATCGGCTGGCCGCCAAGCGTGCCCTACTGGTGCGGGCGTGGCCTTATCGGGACGTCATCGCGCAGCTCGACTTCGTACCGGTGATCTCTGGCACGCAGAACGACAAGGCACCCATCGTGGAGTGGACCAGCGGGTACGAGCAGGTAGTCGACGACTTCAAACAGAAGAAGCTGCCCATGCCGGGCGTACCCGCCGACCAGACCAGCCCGGTGGCGATGCTAATCGTCAACGCCATGCTGCTGACCGGCTTCGACGCACCTCGCGAGCAGGTGCTCTACCTGGATAAGGCGATTCGAGAGGCGGACCTGCTACAGGCCATCGCACGGGTCAACCGCACCACCTCGGGCAAGAGCGTCGGCTACATCGTGGACTACTACGGCGTCGCGCACCACCTTGCGCAGGCGTTGGAAGCGTATGCAGACGACGACATCGACGGCGCGCTGACCAGCCTCAACGACGAGGTGCCGCGGCTGGCCGCCGCGCACGCCGCGGTGCGTCAGCTCTTCGCGGGCATCAGCGATTTCAGCACTGTGGCGGCGCAGGACGCCTGCGTGGAGGCGCTGGCCGAGGAGCGGCTGCGGGCCAGGTTCGAGGCAGCACTCAAGGCGTTCAACCGCAGCATGGAGATCGTTTTGCCGTCGGATAAGGCCCTGCCGTATGTGGCCGACGCGAAGGCGTTCGGCACGATCGCGCTGCTGGCCCGCCGCCGCTACCGCGACCACACGCTGTTCGACGTTCGGGTCTACGGCGAGAAGGTCCGAGCGCTGATCGACGCGCACGTCCAGTCCCTGGGCATCAGCCAGAAGATCCCTCCGATCTCCATCACCTCGGCCGACTACGCGGAGAAGGTCAGCGGACTGACCAGCCCGCGGGCCAAGGCATCGGAGATGGAGCATGCCATCCGGCACCACATTGGCGAGCGCATGGACACCGACCCGGCTCACTACCAGCGGCTGTCCGAGCACCTGGAGCAGATCATCAGCCAGCTGCGGGACCAGTGGGAGCAGCTCGCGCTGGTGCTGGCCGACTTTCTACCGGTGGTGACTTCTGGGCGAACCGAGGACAGCAACGGACTCGACCCGGGTATCGAGGCACCGTTCCACGACCTCATCGCTCAAGAGTTGGCCGACTACGGCCGACCGGTCGCCGCCGAGATCACCGGACCATTACGGCAGGCCACCATCGATGTCGTACACCTCATCCGCGACGACATACGCCTGGTCGGCTTCTGGGACAACCCGCACAAGCGCGAACAGCTCCGCCGGGCGATCATCGCGCGACTGGACGACAGCCGGCTGGAGGACGGCAGCGACCTGTTCAAGTACGCCATGCTGCGACCGCTCGCCGACCGGCTGCTCGAGCTAGCCAAGCACAACCACCACCGGCTGGCGTCGTCGCCATGAGCGTGGCCGAAGCGCTACCCGACACGATGCTCATCGGTGACCTGCACTTCGCGGTCCGCGAGTCGCCGCGCCGCGCCACCGTCGGCATCACCGTCGACCGGGACGGGTCGCTGTACCTGCAGGCACCTACCGGATGCCCACCTGATGCGTTGGCCGCATGGGCGTACTCCAAACGGATGTGGGTCTACCGCAAGCTGGCCGAGAAGGACCTCCTGCTATCCGCCCGGCCAGCAAAGGAGTTTGTCAGCGGGGAGGGGTTCGGCTACCTGGGTCGTAGCCACCGCCTGCTCCTCGCAGACACCGATGAGGTACGGATGGAGCGCGGTCGGCTGCTTCTTCCCCGAAAGGCGGCGGCCGGCCCAGACCCGAGCGGATATCTGGTCCGCTGGTATCGCGCTCGGGGCCGCCAGTGGTTGCCGGGCCGGATCCGTCCGTGGACCGACCGGATGGGGTTGTTTCCGACCGGGCTGGACGTGCGGGACCTCGGCTATCGGTGGGGATCCTTGAGCGCCAATGGTCGGCTCAACATCCACTGGGCAACTTTGCAGCTACTGCCGTCGCTGATCGACTACGTGCTAGTGCACGAACTCGCGCACGTGGCGCACCCGCAGCACACGCCCGCGTTCTGGGCGATGGTGGAACGGGCTATGCCCGACTACGAACGCCGCAAGTCCGATCTGCTCGGCGCCGGTGCCCGACTATGGATGGGTTGACGTTCGATGAGCATTACTTGGCGAGAGTCACTGCCATCTGCAGCTATGGTCGTCGCACGGGAACTGTTCATCCTCGCCTGAATCGGGTCGTCTGCCCCGCCACTCTCGAGACCAGGTCACGCTCACGGTACGCAATCTGAGCATTTTGTGCTTGCACTACGTCACGGTGTAACTTCAGATCGCCCGCGCCTTGAGCAAGTGCTGATAGGGGTCTACATGCGTGAGGTCGTACGTCGGTCGGTACGGGCGATCCTGTGGGACGAACGCAATCAGCTCGTGTTGATCAAGAGGACGAAGCCTGGCCAAGCTCCTTACTGGACTGCGCCCGGTGGCGGCCTTGAACCGACTGACGCATCCCTCGATGCAGCCCTGCAACGTGAGCTGCGGGAGGAACTGGGCGCGGAGGCAGAGCGGCTTAGCCAGGTGTTCTTGTTCAGCTCGCCGTCGGGCGAGGGAGTGTCCGTACAACACTTCGTTTCCTGCCGGCTCACCCTGGTAGACGAGAGTGCCCGTACGGGTGCGGAGTTCACTGATCCGGGCCGTGGTGGCTATGCACTGGACCGGGTGGCCGTCGACCGCCTCCCTGAGGTGGACCTGAAGCCTGAAGCCCTGAAGGAGTTCATCCTCGCGAACGCCGATGCCTTGCTATCGGAGTTCAGCTAAGGCGGGCCAGATCCCAGCCGGTGCGAGCGTGAAGCGGCAGGCGGCTTGGAATACATCCTGAGGGTCGCTCGCTCCTGCGGTGATCGCCGCGACGGCGCCGATGAGCACTCGGTGCGAGACGATCAATGCTGTGATTCCCTCACTCGCGTGTCCGAGGATCGCCGAGGCAGCCGTCGCCCGTTGGTAAAGCGCTGTAAGGCTTTCGCCGCCGATCAGGGTTGAGTCCGGGTCGCGGAGCCGGTGCGTGCGCCAGGTCCGGTACTCGGGTGGGTAGTCGTCAGGTTCTTTACCGAGGACGCAGTCGGGGGCCCGCCACTCGGCGTACAGCGGGTTCGGCGCGGCGAGCGGCACGCCGAGCAGCGCAGCCAGGATTTCCGCGCTAGTGGTAGCGCGCGGATGCGGGCTGGTCAACACGATCGCAGGCCGGATACCGCAGTCACGAAGTGCGTGGGCGGTGGCGGCGATCTGTGCCGCGCCGCGCGCGGTGAGCGGCGTGTCGGGTCGGGCATGGGCGTGGGGTCGGGTGATTCCGTCGAGGCTGCTTCCGTGGCGGATCCAGAGGGTGGTCATGACAGGTGCCAGCCGCCGTCGACGTTGATCGCTTGGCCGGTGATGAACCCCGCTTCCGCGGTGGTCAGAAAGGCGATGGCGGCGGCGACATCTGAGGGTTGACCCCGTCGTTTGATGCACTGTCGGTCGAACTGGCGTCGGACCATGGCGGCGTGATCGGTTACGACGTGGTGTTCTGCGGGGACCTCAATCGAGCCGGGCCGCACGGTGTTGACGGTGATGCTGTGGGGGCCGAGTTCGCGGGCGAGCGCGCGGACAAGTCCTTCCAGGCCGCTTTTCGCGGCGATGTAGCCAGCGAGGTCGACGCGTCCGAGCTGGGTCATGACTGAGGAGACGGCGACAATGCGCCCGTAGTTATTGCTGATGAAGACGGGCGTGGCGGCGCGGATCACGGCGGCGTGCGTGACGAGGTTGAGTTCGAGCTGGTCGCGGAGGACGTCGGGGTCCGTCCGGCTCCATGGGATGCGGGGGTACGCTCCGGCGTTGCTGATCAGGGCCGTGAGTTGGGTGGCATGTTGCTCGATGGTGGCGCGGAGTGCGGTCTGGGTGTCGGCGACGGTCAGATCGCCGGTGACGGTGTGGGCCTGTGCGCCGTGACGGCGGGCGGCCTCGACGACCGCAGCGAGGTCGGTGTCGTCGTGGCGGTGGGTCAGGACGAGGTCGAAGTCGGCGGACAGCCGGGTGGCGGTGGCCGCTCCGATGCCTGTGCCTGCTCCGGTGATGACGGCGATGGGGCGGCTCATGAGGGCGGCTCCGTTGGCATCTGAGTGGTGAGCCCGAGGATCTGCTCCAGGTCGGCGTCGGGTGCGTAGAGGTCGGCGAGCAGGCTCAGCGACAGAGCGGCGTCGCGGGGTTCCAGGAGCTGTAGTGGGTAGACGGCGAGGATCCGCATGGCGAGGTATGGGCGTATCCAGGTGAGTAGGTCGGTGGCGGCGGAGAGTGCGAGCGGCCGGGCGAGCGTCGTGAGGTATCGGGTGATGGTTTGCTGCCGGGCCGACGATGGTTGGTGCTGGTAGTCGATGCCGACCGATCGCCGGGAGAGTCTCTTGAGCCGCACGGTGGGCGCGACAGCTTCGGCGAGTGCCATCGTGTGGTCGGCGTAGGCGCCGGTGTTGTAGTGAGGGACGAGCCAAGCGCCGTGCAATCTCTGGTACCAGAGGAAGCAGGCGATCTCGCCGGGCAGCGCGTTGAGGCCTGCGGTGTCGTAGTCGAACCAGACGGGCCTGCTGTCGGCGTCGAGGCCGATGTTGAAGTCGGTGGGGTCGCCCTGGGTTATCGCGGCCCAGACCTGCTCGTCGGGGTGGAAGTCGTCGCGTAGCTCGCTGACGAGGGCAGGAAAGTCGAGCCGTCGAGGCTGTCCGTTGACCACGAGGGTGGTCTCCCGCAGCTCGGAGGGTCGGAGACCGTCGGCGTCGGCCAGTTTGAGCACGATCGGGTCGTGGCCGTAGTAGTGGTCCAGCCTTCCGCCTGGCTGGGCCCGGTCGCGGTAGAGCTTGCCGTTGGTGCGCGAGGCGGGGACGCGGCAGATTGTCGCGTCGATGGTGCGGCGGTAATGCCGGAGGATTGCGTCGAGCCCGCGATCGAGGTTGGCCGTGCTGTCTGCATCGGTCGATGTGAAAGCGTCGAGGAGCAGGCCCGTGTCCGGAAGGTCGGGTTGGTGGCGGTCGTACAGGGTGATGGTCCACTGGCCGAAGCGGTGTTGGGAGTGCAGCCTCGGGACCCGGTAGTGGTGGCGGATTCGTTGGTATCCGGCGGCTTCGGCGGCGGCCTCCACCAGGTTCGGGTTCACCTTGGCGAAGAGGCGGTGTGAGCCGATGTCGAGGTGGAACGTGCGGTTCATGGTGAATCGGCGGTAGCGGGCGACCCGGATCATCGTTGCCACCACCCGGCGCACTGCCCCGCGAAGTCGGCAATGTCCTTGGCGGGAATGGCCCGAAGGTCGCTCGCGGTGGACCAGACGGTGTCGTCGTAGCGGTCCCGCACGGGACACGCGTCGGCGAGCGACATCAGGTGCGAGAACGGGGTGGCCACCGCGTGGTGGTGTGGCGATCCGGTGATCCACTTGGCGTAGCCGTGTCGTCCGTAGAGGCCGACCACATGCGGCTGGGTGCCGTCCGCTCGGAGAGTGAGCGCGGCGAGATGGGTCAGGCCGGTGTCGTTGCCGATGACCAGCTCGGCGGTGGCGAAGAGGTCAATGCAGTCGACCGCCGTTGGTGAATGAAGTACCTCAATCCGCCCTACGGATGCCGGAGGCTGGTGGCCCGGTGGTGTCACCAGCCTGAAGCGCCAAGCGCCCGAGTGGCGGGCCGACAGGTGTTCGGCGATGGAGCCGAAGTTGTCGATGCCGTAGTCCTTGCGGTCGGGGCGACTCGTCGTGGCCACGAAGACCACGTGGAATGCTTCTGGCGCTGTGACGGTCGACCGGAACCTGGGGCACGGGTCATCGGATGCGGGGAGCCTGACGCCGAGGGTTTGCTCGATGTCGAGGTAGTAGCGCATCGGCAGGGCGGCATGGACCTCGACCATGTCGGCGTCGACGAGGTCGAGCAGTGTTGGAGGCGATTCCGGGACCGCGTCGAACTCCAAGGCGTTGTCGCTTCCGAGCGTGCCCAGTTGGTGCCCGTTGCCGTCCGTGACCGTGACTGGAAGGGTGCACCGGGCGATCAGGTCCGCCCGGCTGCCCGCGTACTCCAGGGTTTCGAACTGATCGTGTGTGGCGTCGTGAAGCGCCTGTGCAATGGCGAGGCCGAGTAGCAGATCGCCGAGTCCGCGAGAGCCGAAGTCGACGCGCCACCCGTTCTCACGTACCGCGTCGAGGCATGCCCGTCGGGGCGGGGTCTCTCCGTTGGCCCTTCGGTACGGCAGGAGCCGGCCGAGCGGTGCCTGTTCACGTCGGACGAGGTACCGCCCGCCGCGGTGGCGCACCGGTTCCTCGACGAGGGTCACAGCGTGGTCAGTACGCACAGCGGGACCCCGTTGCCTTCGAGTAGCTGTCGGCCCTCACCAGCGGTGTCTTCGACGAGGCAGAGCGCGCCGGTGATGTCGGCGCCGGCCGCGCGAAGCGCCTTGACGAGGTTGGCCAGAGTGAGTCCGGTGGTGATCTCGTCGTCCACGATGAGGACGCGTAGTCCTGTGAAGTCGCCGTAGGCGAAGACCTCAAGACGCCGGGCATGCGGCTCGTGGAACACGAGCTTCCCGGGTAGGTCGAGGTTGACTTTCCAGGCGAGCCGATACTGGCTACCGCTGGCCCAGGCCAGCGCGATCGTCGGCACGATGCCGCCGGCGTCGAGGCCCAGGAGAAGATCGTGCGGCCGGTACGCCGGGTGCTCGCACCATCGCTTCCACAAGCTGCGCCCCGTCGCAAGTACCTGATCCGCGGCCACGTCGGTGCGGATGCCATCGAGACCGTGGACGACGCGGACCGGACGAGTGGTGTCTCCCACCCCGAGCCGGGTCACTCGCTCGGCGTGCAGAACGTTGTCGAAGGCGGTGGTCATTGAAGATCTGATCCTTCCGTTTGGGGCGTGTTGGGCGCGACCGAGCAGCCGAGCACGTCGTGGTAGGCGAGGATTTTGGCGGCGGCTCCACGGACCCGATAGGAGAGGGTTTCGTCCTGTCGCCACCGGTCGCCGCTGACCTCAGCCACTGCCGGGAGCTCGACGTCGGCGTCCGGATGGCTGGTGGCGAAGGCGAGGCGGACCTCCTCGCTGCCGTCGAGGTCCAGCCCGTCGGCGCGCAGGATGATCTTCATGATCAGCACGACGTGCTTGTAGACAGCGCGGACATCGGGTTCGGGGTTCGCGGCGAGTCGCCGCAGTACCATCGCCACGAGCGGCAGTTCACCTCGTGAGGCGCGGTCGTCGGCTGGTGCGTCGAAGGCGTTGAGTACGAGGCCGCTTCGGCGGTAGAGCACGCCGCAGCCGTCGTGGGCTATCTGCCGCACAGCGTGCAGTACTCGGGGTGGGACCGATCCGGTGAGCATCTCCCGGGTGGTGAACGACGACAATGCGATCTTCTCCCCCGCCGGTCCGCTCTGGGGTATGCGCCTGGTCTGGAGCCAGTCCAGCGGCAGCGTGTCGCGTACGACAAGGAGGTCAATGTCGCTCCATCCCGATTGCCAGCCCTGATGGGCGAGGCTCCCGGTGGCGGCGACGAGCGCGGTCTCAGAATCGGTCAGTCTGGCGACGCAGTCCGCGAGTACCGGTTGCAGGGACTCAGGGATCGCCGCGTCCGAGTGCGGCGGATCGATGGCCCCGGACCTGCGGTGAACAACTTCCGTGACTGCCCTCTTCAGCGCGGCCAGGCTGCGGCCGTTGTCGATGACCGTGTCGGCGATCAACGCGATCCGGTCTCCGCCCCGGCTTTGCTTGATCGCGTCGCGGGCGGAGAGCGACTCCATGGTCTCGGTGGCGCGCTGCGCGCGAAGCCCGTCCGGAAGGCGAAGGAACAGGATCTCGCAGCGCTGGCCCCAGATCCTGCGGAGGTGTGCTGTGGCGTCGAAGCGGTGGGCACTCTCCAGACTGATCCGGTGTGAACCCGGGTTCAGCGCGGCGAACCGCAGGATCTCTTCTGTGAGAATCTGCGCCTGGGTCGGCTCGTCCCATTCGCGATACGGATCTGCCCTACCGAGCCGATCGGCGGCAAGCTGCATGAGGTAGCCGATCTTCAGGCGGGTGGCCGTGTGCTCCGTGCGGAGCAACTCGCCGACAGTGCTCTTGCCGCTCTCGGACATGCCAGCGAGCACCCATAGGTGCTCGATCCGGTCCGGTGGGAGCGGGGCGACGGGCACGTCGAGTTGCGCCACGGCCTCGCGGATCTCACGCTGCACATCAAGGAGCGGGCGGTCCCCGCGCACCACGATGGCCTGGTACTCCCCGCCATCGACTTGAAGATCAATCGCCTCGGCCAGCCGCCGCTGATACTCGACGTAGCGCTCGGTGGTCGGCACAGGCTCACGCGCCACGGCGTGGTGCGCCTCGGCTACCGCCTGGTCGCTGTGGCGCAGCAGCAGGTGCAGCTCGCGGCGCGGCGTAGGGGCGTAGCGACGTGCTTTGGTCTCGACCTGCGCGAGCGCCTCGGCGGTGGATATGCCGTCCTTGACGGCCGCCGTCGCCGCGCAGGTCGCCACAAGCATCGGCCAACCGCGGTCCTCCAACGCCAAGGGACCACCACCGGCGCACCGCGCGGCATGGGAGCTGAACACCAGGTCGATGTGTTCGTCGGTGGTGCTGTCGACGAACCACCACTGACTGAAGTCTCGTCGGGACACCTCGGCCCATCGCCGGTCCCACCGATCGACTGTCCCGGTGAACTCGACGTCCGGCAGCGCCGAGGCCAACCAGCGGGCGTTCGTGGTTTTGCCGACGTTGTCGGCGCCGTTGAGGGTGACGGCGATCCTCATCGCGGCTCCCGATAGCTCTTCAGCGTCCGCCAGGGAGGAACTCGGCGGCGGCCTTCATGGATGTCGAGCACAAGGGTGTCGAAGGCCTCGGTGAGTTCGGTGAACTGCTGGAGCGCCAGCGGAGGATCGACGTCGCGCAGGCCCAGGTGGGCGGTCTCCGAGAATCTCCTCCACCGAACCCAGGCGATGGCCAGGCGGTCGATCACGGAGCCGATCGTCTCGGTGTGCAACGGTGCCCCGCGCGGAGGCTGGATCACCTGCTCGACCCATGAGTCGATCTCACCAATGAGAGCGATGCGGGTGGCGTTGAGGCGGTCGATCGACCTTTTGGCGTCAGCCACTGCGTGATCGTCAGCGGATGGGTCGCGGGAGATCGTCTCCGCCGCCCATTGTTCGCGATGGTGTGAGGCGAGCCGGGATGCCACATGAAGGGGTACCGCCCAAACCTTTGGCGGAACCTCTGGGCGGCCATCGAACGTACTGATGATCAGGTCTGAGCCGGGCAGCATTGGACAACACTGCTGGTCAGGGGCGCTTGGTAAGTCACCGACGGAATGGAGGGACATGGTTGAGCCTCTGTCCGTTGAGGGGTGGACGGGTTAGGCGTGCTGGTCTTGCCAGCGGTTGCCCACCGGTCGCGTGGGATTGATCGGCGTCGGGCTGCTGGCTTGGTGAAGGTTCCGGCGCATGGGGCGCAGGCTCGGCCCGTCCGGCACGGTGAGGGGCGGGCGGGGTGTGTACCCGTAGCGGGTGAGCAGGTGCTCCGCGTCTGCGGTGACGGCGGTCCAGGACGGCAGGCCGATGCGGTCGAGGCGGGCGCGGTGGTGAGCCAGCAGGGCACCGCCGCGACCGGTCTGCTGATGGGTTGGGGATGCGGCGAGGAACGCCAAGTGGTAGTGCGGCTCGGTGGGCTGCTGCTGCGCGAGTAGGCCCTCAAGGGCGATGAAGCGGTCAGCATGTGATCCGGCGGCCTTCACGAGGCGGGTCGTGTAGTTGGCCGGCGGCGGGATCGGCCGGTAGCGGTGGAATCCGACGATGGCGGCGGTGAGGTCGTCGGCGAGGTGTACGTCGCCGAAGAACATGGCGTGCTCTACCCATACCGCCAGGACGTCGGTCAGCACTTGGCGGCGCTGCGCCGTGTCGGGGACCAGCCAGGCGGCGAGCGGGCTGGGGTGTAGGGCGTCGGCGATCAGTGCGGCGACGGTCTGCCTGTCTGGCCAGCGGGCGGCACGGATACGAAGGCTGGGGTCCACGGTGGTGTTGTCTCCTCGGCGGTCATCGGTAGGTGGCGGTGGCGAGGTCACCGACTGCTGCGTCGACGGCGGCGGTGATTTCCCGGATGGGTCGGTGGTGTTGGGCGGCGATGGTCTTCAGGTGCGCGGTCACTGTGGTGGTGTCGTCGTCGAGGTAGAGGTGGTCGGCCAGGCCGAGGACGGCGACGAGTCCGGCGAGGGCGGCGGTGTGGTTGTCGGGAGGTTCGCGGCCGGCGGCGAGGTAGCGCAGGCGGGAGCGGGCGACGACGGCCCATTTGGTGTCGGTGGCGAGGTAGGCGTCGGCACGGACCAGGCCGCCGAGGCGGCGGCGGGCGGTGTGGTGCAGGATCCCGGCGGCGACGAGTCCGGCGCGGGTGCGCTCGTACAGGTCGTCGGCGAAGCTGCGCAGGAACGCCTTCATGGTCGGGGTGGCGCGCGAGTAGTGGATCGCGGCGAGGGCGGTGTCGGCGATCAGGTCGCCGACCGGCTGCTCGGAGTTGAGGCGTAGCCACCGGTCCGCGGCCGGGCGGTCGGCGTAGGAATCGAGGGTGATACGCCCGGCGAGGAACAGGTCGATCAGAACGCCGCCGGCCATGCCCAGGGCCAGCGCTTGGCGGTGGAGGTGGGGTTGGCCGGTGTCGTCGTGGTGTCCGAGTAGGAACAGCTCATCCCGCAGCGGCAGTTGGGGTATCGAGGCGGTCATCAGATGTCCCTACTCCCGAGCGCCGGCAAGGTTCCGCAGCCGGGCGTGTGCGTCGCGGTAGGCGGGCAGCGATTGCGGGATCAGGGCTTTGTCGACGGCGGCGAGGACGGTGTAGTTGGGGTCGCAGACGTTGCCGATGGGCGCCCGCCCGGCTTGGGAGATGAGTTGGTAGGCGTCCAGGGTCTGTAGGCCGCACAGGTCGACGGTCCAGGCGGTGAGGTCCTGGTGGGCGATGCGGTAGGCGTCCTCCAGGGGCCTCGCGCAGCCGACCGACATGATCGCTGTGTCCGTTTCCAGGCGTGGCCAGGCGGTGTCGGCACCTTTGATGACCTCGACCGCCAGGGTCGTCATGGTGGCGATCTCCACGCCGACGCCGCACGCCTCTCCCTGGCCCTGTCGGGCGTGTCCGTCGCCGAGGGCCAGCATCGCGCCGTGCACGTTGACCCCGAGGTACAGGGTGGTGCCGGCACGCAGTTCGGGGGTGTCGAGGTTCCCGCCGTAGTGGTCGGGGACGATCGTGGACCGGGACTCCATGCCACCTGGGGCGACGCCGATGGTGCCGATCATTGGATCCAGCGGCAGGTCGACAGTGTGCTCGCTCGCGGTGGCGTGATAGCGGACCACCCCCGCAGCACGGTCGATGTCGTACACCCACACCCGCTCATCCAGCGGCGGTTGCAGGGTGGCCGTGTGCGAAGTCGAGGTCAGCGCCCCGAAGTAGGGGAACGTCGCCGACACGCCCCAGTCCCTCGCGGGGACGATGGAGGCGATGTGCACGGCGAGGGTGTCGCCGGGTTCGGCATCCTCGACGAAGAACGGCCCCGACACCGGGTTCAGGTACGGCATGCGGCACACCTGCGATGGCAGGTCCGCAGGTCCCCGTACGAGGCCGCCGAAGCAGTCCTCGGTGTGCACCTGCAGGATGTCCCCGGAGTGGACGTGCGCGACCGGGAGACGCCCGCCGAAGGTGTAGGCCAGCTCGTCGCGGGCGGGCCGGTAGGTGAACTGGTCCATCGCGATCACACCCGCGCCATGTCGCGCCCGGCGGCCTCAGTGGCTGCCATGCCGGACAGCACGGGCCGCCGACCGGTCAGGTAGAGGCCGGCGAGGACCAGCACGCCGAGGGCGAGCCAGGCCAAGCCGAGACGCTGGGCGGCGATGTTGGCGTTCACCACCACGTACGCCAAGATGGCGAACCCGATGCCGGGCATGACCAGGTGCGCCCACCAGTTGCCGCTGCGCTGGCGGATCAGATGGTGCACGACCACGGAGACGTGCAGGACGAGGAAGGCGACCATCGCCCCGAAGTTGATCAGCGACGACAGCAGCGTGATCCCGTCCGCCCGGGTCGCCAGGTACAGGCCGAGGGCGAGGGACACGGCGCCGGTCAGCAAAGTGGCGTTGATCGGCACGCTGCGGCGCACCGACACCCTCGCCAGAAAGGCCGGGAGTTGTCGGTCGCGGGCCATCGCGTACAACAGCCTGGACGTGGCGACCTGAGCGACCATCGAATTCGGCAACCCCCACGCGACCGCCGTCGCAACAGCGCACAAGGTGGCCAGCCACCCTCCGCCGGCTACCGCGGCGGCGTCGTAGAAGGCAGTGCCGTTCACATCACCCTCAGCTAGCAGCGCGTCGGAGGCGGGGACGAGCATCGCCGCGAGCCAGGTCTGCGCGATGAACAGCACTCCGGCCAGGATCAGGACGCCGGCCATCGCACGACCCACCTGCCGGGACCCGCCCTTGGCCTCCTCGGCCAGCATGCTGATGCCGTCGAAGCCGAGGAACGACAGCACCGCGATCGACACCGCCCCCGCGACGAGAGACCAGGTAAAGGTGTCGGAGTTGTAGAAGGCGTCCCAGCTGAACCGGCCCTTGCCGGAGGCAAGAGCCCAGCCGGCGACAGCGAGGAAGACCGCCAGGACGATCAACTCGCCGACCAGCATCACCCGGGTCACCATCGCGGTCAGCCGGATCCCGACCGAGTTGATAATCGTGTTGACCGCGACGAACCCGAGCAGCCAGACCCACACCGGCACCGCCGGCACGGTGGCGTGCATCGCCACCGACGCCACCAGGTACAACAGCCCCGGCACGAGCACGTAGTCGAGCAGGATCACCCAGCCGGCCAGGAAACCCAGCGGTGGGCTGATGCCCCGGCCGGCGTAGTTGTAGACGCTGCCCGACATCGGGAACGCCTTCACCATCTGTGCGTAGGAGAAGGCGGTGAACACCAACGCCACCACACCCACCGCGTACGCAAGAGCGACCATGCCCCCGGAGCCGGCGTACACGCTGCCGAAGATCGCCATCGGCGCGATCGGCACCATGTACACCAGTCCGTACGCCACCAGGTCCCGCGATCGGAGCTGGCGGCTGAGTTCCTGTCGATAGCCGTAGCGGGTCAGATCATTCGAAGTTGTCATTGAGGATCCTCACGAGGGTGAGAAGCACGAGCGGGGAGCGGAGGGACGCCTGCCGGTGGTCGAGAGAAACCTGACGGCAGCGGCGCTCCGATTGACGGTGCTTGGCAGCGACTTGATGTAGTCACCGGTGGTGGCTACGTCCGGACCGACGGTGATCCGGTGCGGCAAGCTTGCCAAGCGCATCCACGCAGATGGATCCCCACGAGTGGCGAGAATTTCCCCCACCCGGCCGCGCCTGCGACCTGCACGAATATTGATCAACTGAGGTGGATCTACCCAGCCGAGGGCCGTTGGCCTCGCCAGGACCCGTACCGGACCTGGCCAGAGCGGCGATACCGTGCGACGGGAGGCCACACGGAGGAGGTGTCCGACGATGGCGAGGACGACTGGCACCAAGGCACAGCGCGATCACGTCCGCCAGACACTGGCCGGATTCGGCGCGACGCCGACCGCCATCGCGGCCGAGCTGCAGCGACGCTTTGGACTGCGTCCTCGGGATGCCTTTCGACAGGCTCACGGTTGGACCCAGGACGCGGTGGCAGAGAAGCTGAACACCAATGGAACCGGTTCGGCGACGTTCACCGGGGCACGGATCAGCGATTACGAGCGGTGGCCCTTCGGCGGTCGTCGACCCACCTTGGCCGCCTTGAACGCCCTGGCCTATGTCTTCGGGACCGAACCGAGCTGTCTGGTCGACCTCGACGACTTGGCCGCTATGCCGGACGCGGACCGAGAGGTTCTGAGCGGCCGGAACGCCGCCCCGATGCCCAATCGATCCGTCGCAGCCTCAGCACCACGTGGCGCGATGACTGAGCCTCTGCGGTGGGACCTCGGCGCTCTGCAGGACGAGACGGAATTGGTGATAGCAGTGTCAGAACGTACGGCCAGCTTCGGAGAATGGGCGCAAGCCTCCAACGTCGGGCCCTTCACCCTTGACGATGTCGCCGCTTCCACCCGCAGAATCGCTGTCGACTATCTGAATGAGCCACCCGTCATCGTCTACGCCCGAGCGGGTCTCCTGGCGGATCGCGTGTTTCGCCTCTTGCAGACCGGGCGTCAGGATCCCGACCAGACTCGGGAGCTCTACACCTGGGCGGGTTACCTGTGCACATTGCTCGCCTGGATGGCCGGCGACCTCGGTCACCCAGCCGCTGCCGAGTCCCAGGCCCGCACCGCCTGGATGTGCGCTGAAACCGTCCGCGACAACACGCTCCGCGCCTGGGTCCTGTCGACAATCAGCAAGATTCACCTGTGGGAGCAGCGGTTCGAGGACGCGGCCAACGCCGCCGTACGCGGCTTAGGCCACGCCGCCGAGGGAAGCGCGGCGGTCATGCTGGCTTGCCAGGAAGCCGACGCGTGGGCGGAGATCGGCGCTGCCGAGCCGGCCCGAGCGGCACTGCAACGGGCTGAGGAGGCCCGCCAACATGCCAGCCGCGACCCGGTAGGTGGCCTCCTAGCTTGCGGCACGGTGCGCCAACACAACTACGCCGGTTCAGTGCTGCTTCGCATCGGCGATGCCGCCAACGCCATCGAGCACGCCCAGCACGCCCTCACGGAAGCCGCCGCCGATCCCTCGGTCGCGTACGGCACACTGGCGCAAATCCGCATCTGGGCCGCCGCAGCGCACCTCAAAGCCGGCAGCCTCGACGGCGCGGTGTCGGTCCTGTCTCCGGTGCTCGCTCTGCCACCCGAACAGCGACTCGACCCGCTGGTGCACCGCCTGCGCGGCGTCGGCCGAAGTCTCGCCGGCGACCCGTCGCTGCGCACGAGCATCGAGGCCCGCAGTGTCCACGCAGCCATCACCGAGTTCTGCGCCACCGGCGCCGCCCGCCAACTTCCGTGATACCTGGAGAACCCATGGCAGTCCCGCACGCCACCGACGTCCGCAACCACTGGTACTGGCGACCCGGTTGGGGAATCGGCTCCCGCTTCTACACCTGGCACATCACCTTCGACGGGCAGCCCGAGGTCGAAGAACTCGCCGACCAGTACCGGTCCCTGCTGTCCTCGCAGCCCAGCCTTGATGTCATCCCGAACCAATGGCTGCACCTCACCATGCAGGGCATCGGCTTCGTTCAAGACGTCGCTATCGACGACGTCGACGCCATCGTGGCTGCCGCCAAGAACCGCTGCGCGCGTCTGGCACCCTTCAAGCTCACCATCGGCACCCCCCACATCGATCCCGAGTCCATCCAGATCGCCGTCGACCCGGTCGAGCCCGTGCGGCAGCTACGCGCCGCCATCCGCACCGCCATCGCGGACGTCTGGGGACAAGATCGAGTACCCGAGCCGGCCGAGCCTTACAACCCTCACCTCAGCCTGGCCTACACCAACACCGACGGCCCTGCGGCACCGCTCATCGAGGCTCTCTCCTCCGCTCCGAACCTCAGCGCGAACGCAATGATCAACTCCTGCCAGCTCATCGTCCTCAACCGCGACGAGGGGATGTACGTGTGGGAGCCGTACGCGACCATCGATCTTGGATCCTGAGGCCGATCTCCAGCGCCCCCTGCCGCGCTAGCTGGTCGCCGCTGGCAGTGTGGAGGTTGACGATGTTGCAGCCGGGGCGGGGCCGGCCGAAGACTTGCTTCGGCGCGGTCTTCTGGTCACGCAGCTTGGGCGACAGGTGGTAGGCGTTCCCGCGTCGGCGTGGGGCGTCCGGGACTCGCATAGTGGTGTGGCCGCGACGCGGGGGTCGCCCTCTGCCGCGCGATGTGGACGGGACCAGCGTTCGGGGTGAGGCGAGCTGCGCCCGCCCCTACGGGGGCGGGCGCAGCTCACGCGGCGCGTGGCGGTGCGGGTTGGTGCAGGCGCAGCAGGCGGGCGAGAGTGGCGGCTTGGTCGACGGTGGGAAGGCCGGCTTCGGCGGCCAGTGCTTGAATCTCGGTTTCGGTGTCGGGATCGGTCAGGTAGCGGGCTATCGACAGCGTCCCCGGGAGAACGGCAGGTTCGGAGTCGGGGTTCGCGGTCGGGGCCTTGGCGTCGGCTGTCCGCGTGGGCGGGGTCGGCGGCGACGGGTGGCGTGTGTTCGCACGTGATCTCTGGTCACGGCGTGTGGCCATATGTCCCTCCCAGGACGGCTCGTGGCGTGAGGTCAACGTGTGGGGCCATGGGCATCTCCTTCGTTTTGGCTGTAGGACTCGCTGGGAATCGATCGCGGGATTCCGTCGGCCGGAGTCGGCGGCGGCTCCGACGTGTGTGAAGGGCTGCGGACGGTACCTCTGGTGGCCACGGAAGTGAAGATGTTCGCCACTCACCGCGACTCATAGCGGCGGGCCGCTGGTGTGAGTGCGAGCGCGAACGCTGCGCCGCACGGCGCGGCAGACAGACTCTGACAGCTCCCGTCCGACGCGCGCGCAGTCCGCTCCGGTCGCCTCGGTGCATGCCCTCACGGTGGGCGACGGCACCGCCCGGCGGGGAGTTTGCGCGTGCGGGCGGGGTTCGGTGGCGTGTGCGGCCTTCAGGCCGCCGCACACGCCACGTGTCCCGCTTCCACTCATCAGGCGGACCGCTCATCCGGGGCGGGCTGGTCGTGGGTGGGGTATTCGTCGTCGTGGTCGGCGTCGCGCCCCGCCCAGCCGCTCCGCCGGACGGGCCCGCCGCCAGCGCCACCAACTGGCGGGCCTGGGTGCAGAGCACCCGGCGCAGATAGGCGGGAGGATCCTCGATCCGCTCCCAGCGCACCGCGGCGCGAGCCAGCGCCACCTGGACCAGGTCCTCCGCATGGTGCCGGTCACCGGTCAGCAGGTATGCGAACCGGGTCAGCCCGGCGGTCTCGGCCCGGACGAAGTCGGCGAAGCCGTCCCGGGCGCGGTCCCCAGTCGTCAACGGATCGCCCTCCTCACCCGGACAGACGCCGGGCGACCCCGCCGCGGAGGGAACCCGTGTCCATGTTCCTCACGTCGTCGCGGCACGGTGTCGGGGATCAGTCGGCCAGCGGTGTCGGGTCGGCCGGCAGCGCGGTGGGTTCGCTGCGCCGGCCGCCGAGCACCACCGCGACCCCGACCAGCAGCAGCGCCATCCCGAGCAGCGCGTACGGGCGGGGCAGTTGACCCAGCCAGGCCCATCCGAGCAGGGCCGCGCCGGGCGCCTCCAGCAGGATCAGCACGCTCACCGTGGTCGCCGGGATCTTCTGCAGGGCGTAGTTGAACATCGAGTGCCCGAGCAGTTGGGCGCCGGCCACCAGGGCCAGGATGGCCAACCACGTACGCCCGTCGAACCCGGTCAGCCGGACGCCGCCGACCAGGCAGATGGCCAGCAGGATCAGCGCGCAGATCCCGTAGCAGATGGTGGTGTAGGTGGTGGTGCTGATGCTGGTCCGCGCGCGCTCGCCGAAGGCGGTGTAGACGGCGGCGAACAGGGCGCCGACCAACGCCAACACGTCGCCGAGGACGGCCCGGCCGGAGACGCCCACGTCCACCCCGGTGGCGACCGCCGCGCCGCCGACCGCCACCGCGATGCCGATCCAGACCACCCGGGGCAGCGGACGCCCCTGAGCGCGGGCGATCAGCCCCTGCCAGACCGGCTGGGTGGCGACCAGGGCGGTGGACGTGGCGACCGAGGTGAGCTGGGCGCTCGGCACCCAGGTCGCGAAGTGCCCGGCCAACGCGACCCCGGACAGTACGCAGAACAGCCCCTCCCGCCGGCCCGCGCCCACGGTCAGCCTGCGGAACTCGGCGCGCCGCCGGGCCAGCGAGAAGGGGCTCAGCACGGCCACCGCGAGCAGGTTGCGCCAGAACGCGATGGCCAACGCGGGAGCGGCGGCGTACGCGATCAGCGGCGCGGACGACGACACGGCGACCACGGCCAGCCCGACCGCGCCGGTGGTCAGCGGATCCAGGGTCGGCCGATGTGAAGGTGGGGGCACGGGACGTAATCCTCACACGTATGACGGTCAGCACCGAGGGTCATCACTCCGTTACGATCACGCGGTTCCGCGCCGGCGAACCTCGACCGCCCGGAGGCGTTCCCCCATGTCCAGCTACCAGGCGGTGCTGTTCGACTTCTTCGGCACCCTGACCCGTTCGGTACAGCGCGGTGCCGCGCACCTCGGCACCGCGGAACTGCTCGGCTGCCCCACCGAGACACTGACCGAGGTGTTGAATCGCACCTACTACGAACGGGCCAGCGGCCGACTCGGCAACGCGGAGGCGACCCTGCGGTGGGTGTGCGCCCAGGCCGGCGTACACCCCAGTGACCGTGCGCTGCGGGCGGCGGTGGCGTCCCGGCACCGGGCGATCCGCGCGGACACCCGGCTGCGGGCCGACGCGGTGCCCGTCCTGGCGGCGCTGCGCCAGCGCGGCCTGCGCACCGGCGTGGTCAGCGACTGTACGCACGAACTGCCGGCCTTCCTGCCGCAGCTCGCGATCGCGCCCCTGCTCGACGTGCGGGTCTTCTCCGTGCAGGTCGGACGCTGCAAGCCGGACGCGGCGCTCTACCTGACGGCGTGCCGTCGGCTGGGGCTCGCGCCGGACGAGTGCCTGTACGTCGGCGACGGCGGCAGCCAGGAGCTGACCGGCGCCGAACGGGCCGGGATGACCGCCGTGCGGCTGGCCGCGCCCGACCTGGCCGAGCACATGGTGTTCAACGCGGACCGGGACTGGCGCGGCCGCACGCTCGGCACCCTGCGCGAGGTGCTCGACCTCGCGGGCACCGCCGTGGGGGTCGCTGCCGTCGGGGTGGGTGGTCCGACGGGCTGACCGGCCGGGCGGCGGTCAGCGGCGGCGGACCCGGTGCAGGCGGAACGGCTTGCGGGTGGCGCGGACCGCCGGTGTCTCCCGAGGCTGCTCGGCCTGCGCGTCGGACGGCAGGCCGGCGCCGGTCAGCGGCTCGCCGGCCTGCACGAGTCGGTTCACCGCACAACCCTCGGCGGCCCAGCGGGCCACCAGATCGGCGGTCGGGCCGGGCGCGTTCAGGCGCTTGGCCGCCACCAGCGGCGCGGTGGTGTCCCACGCGTCGGTGCCCGGTGCCAGCCGGGTCACCCGGGCCGGCCAGGTGACGATCCGTCCTCCGTGGTCGCCGCGCAGGGTGACCTGCGCCTCGGTCGCGTCGGCCAGCCCCGGCGCGGCCTGCTCGCCCGGCCCGCTCACCACGAAGAGCGCGCCCTCCAGCGGCGCGCACCAGAGCGCGAGCGCCGGGCCACCGGACACGCTGACCCAGGCCACCGCGGCCTTCTTCATCGCCTCGTCGACCAGCGGCGTGCCACCGGAGGCATCCTCGTCCGTCACACCCGCATTCTCCCGCATCGGCACCGTCACTCAGCCCACGAACGGCGGCACGGCGATCTCGCCCCGGGCCACCGGCATCACCTGACCGGCGACTGTCGCGCCGACGGCCACACCGTTCGCCGCGGTCACCGTGCAGGCGAGCGCGGATGGGCGGTTCATCTCGATGCCCTGGCGCACCGCGTAGTGCGCCAGACCCTCGCCCGGCAGCAGGCCGGTCGCCACCAGCCAGACTCCGAGCCCGAGCGCCGCCGAGCCGGTCGCCGGGTCCTCCGGAACGCCGAGCCCCGGCACGAAGACCCGGGCGTGCGCGGTTTGCGTGCCGGCGTCCCAGGAGAAGACGCTGACGTGCGCCACCCCGTACCGTTCCGCTGCCGCCGGGTTCACCCGCGCCCTGGCCACCGCATCCGGACGGACCGGCAGGTAGGGAAACTCCAGCCCGCAGCCGGCCACCCGAGGGGCGGGCCCGGCATGGTCATGGTCGTCCGCGACCAGCCCGGCGATCTCCAGCAACGGCTCCGGGTCCAGCTCGGGGCCGAGGGTGGGGCTGCCTCCGGTGAGCGTCGCCCCGGTCGCGGTCACCTCGACCGGCAGCACACCCGCGCCGCACTCCTGGGTGACCTGCCCCACACCGAACAATCCGCGCCGACTCGCGGTGACCGCCGCGCCGACACTCGGGTGCCCGGCGAACGGCAACTCTTCGGCCGGAGTGAAGATGCGGGCCCGATAGGTGGCCCCCACCTGGGTCGGTGGCAGCACGAACACCGTCTCGGAGAGGTTGAACTCCAGCGCGAGCGTCTGCATCTGCTCGGTGGCCAATGCCTCCGCGCCGAACACCACGGCCAGCGGGTTGCCGGCGAACGGGCGGTCGGTGAAGACGTCCACGATCTCGTAGGCCAAGGTCGACATGTTGATAAACACTAGGCGCTTAGGCTGGTGCCCGTGAGCACGCCGACCCGGGTCTACATCGCCCGCCTCGCCGGAGTCGCCGTCTTCGATCCGAACGGCGACCAGGTGGGGCGGGTCCGTGACGCCGTGGCACGGCTGCGGGCGACCAAGCGGCCCCCCGAGGTGGTGGGTCTGGTCGCCGAGATGCCGATGCGCCGACGGATCTTCCTGTCCATCAACCGCATCACCTCGATCGACGCGGACGCGGTGGTCCTCGGCTCCGGCACCCTCAACCTGCGGCGCTTCGAGAAGCGCCCGAACGAGCTGCTGGTGCTCCAGGAGCTGCTGGACCGGCGCGTACAGCTCGAACCGGGCGGCCAGCCCGGCTCGGTGGTGGACGTCGCGATGGAGTGCACGCGCGGCGGCGAATGGTCGCTCAGCCGGGTCGCGGTCCGCGAGCAGACCGGCCGGCTCACCCGCCGCGGCCACCTGCACCAGGTCGAGTGGGACCGGGTGCGCGGGCTCAGCGGCATCGCCGACAACCGGGGTACGGCGAACCTGCTCGCCGTCCTGGAGGACATGCGCCCGGCCGACCTGGCCAACGCGCTACAGGACCTGCCCGACGCGCGGCGCAACGAGGTCGCGGCGGCGTTGAACGACGAGCGGCTGGCCGACGTGCTCAGCGAGCTGCCGGAGCACGACCAGGTCGAGATCCTCGCCGCGCTGGACCGGGAACGGGCCGCGGACGTGCTGGAGGAGATGGATCCGGACGACGCGGCGGACCTGCTCAACGAGCTGCCCCCACCGGAGCAGGACGTGCTGCTGGACCTGATGGAGCCGGACGAGGCCGACCCGGTACGGCAGCTGCTCAAGTACACTCCGGGCACGGCGGGCAGCGTGATGACCTCGGAGCCGGTCATCCTGCCGCCGGACGCCACCGTCGCCGAGGCGCTGGCGCGGATCCGGGAACCGCAGCTCTCCCCCGCCGTCGCCGCCCAGGTCTTCGTGACCCGGGCCCCGCAGAACACCCCGACCGGCCGCTACCTGGGCATGGTGCACTTCCAGGCGTTGCTGCGTGAACCGCCGGCCGACCTGCTGGGCAAGGTGGTGGTCAACGACATCGACCCGCTGCGTCCCACCACCCCACTACCGGAGATCACCCGCCGGATGGCCACCTACGACCTGGTCGCCATGCCGGTGATCGACCGCAGCAACCGGCTGGTCGGCGCCGTGACGGTCGACGACGTACTGGACCACTCGCTGCCCCGGGACTGGCGCGACCGGGACGCCCTGGCCGCCCCGGGCACCTCCGACGCGGCGCTGGACGGCGACGGTGGCTGAGCAGCGGCGCACGGAGCGGCTCGACCAGCCCCGCGAGCCCCGGGGCATCAAACTCCCCCGGTTCGACGCGGAGGCGTTCGGTCGCTGGTCGGAGGGCATCGCCCGGGGCATGGGCACCGCGAACTTCATCGTCGTCATGACGGTGGTGATCGCGATCTGGTTCGGCTGGAACACCCTCGCCCCGGCCGAGCTGCGCTTCGACCCGTACACCTTCACGTTTCTCACGCTGGTGTTGTCGTTGCAGGCCAGCTACGCCGCGCCGCTGATCCTGCTGGCCCAGAACCGGCAGGCCGACCGGGACCGGTTGGCGCTGGAGGAGGACCGGCGGCGGGCCACCGCCCAGAAGGCGGACACCGAGTACCTGGCACGGGAGATCGCCGCGCTGCGGATCGCCCTCGGCGAGGTGGCCACCCGCGACTTCCTCCGTTCCGAGCTGACCCGGCTGGCCGAGGAGCTGGACGAGGCGGGGCAGCGCCGGCAACGCCTGGAGCGCCGGCAGCAGGAGAAGGACAGCCAGCAGGAGCGGCGCGCGCAGCGGGCGACCGACGGCCTGGGTCTGGACGAGCCGCGCGACGACCTGGACGGGGACTTCGCCCGCGACGCCCGGCCCGACCGCTGATCAGCGGTTCGGGTTCGCTCATCGTTTGGCTCACACCACTGTCGGCCAGCGGTCGGAGCGGATGCCCCGCGACGTAGCATTGCGGGCATGTCAGCACCCGTGAGCACGGTCGAGGACGCGATCCAGGCCGCCCTGGCCACCGTCAACGACCCGGAGATCCGCCGGCCCATCACCGAGCTGGGCATGGTCCGCTCCGCCACGATCGGCGCCGACGGCGTCGTACGCGTCGAGCTGCTGCTCACCGTCGCCGGCTGCCCGCTCAAGGACAAGCTGCGCACGGACATCACCGCTGCCGTCGCGGCGGTGCCCAGCGTGACCGGCGTGGAGATCGACTTCGGTGTGATGAGCCCCGAGCAGCGGCAGTCGCTGCAGTCGCAGCTGCGCGGCGGTGGCGCCAGCGAGGAGCCGGTGATCCCGTTCGCCCAGCCCGGCTCGCGCACCCGGGTGTACGCGGTGGCCAGCGGCAAGGGTGGTGTCGGCAAGTCCAGCGTGACGGTCAACCTGGCGGCGGCGCTCGCCGCCCGTGGGCTCTCCGTGGGCGTGGTCGACGCGGACATCTACGGCCACTCGGTGCCCCGGATGCTCGGCGCGGACGGCCGACCGACCCGCGTCGAAGACATGATCATGCCGCCGCAGTCGCACGGCGTGAAGGTCATCTCGATCGGCATGTTCACCTCGGGCAACGCGGCCGTGGTGTGGCGCGGCCCGATGCTGCACCGGGCGTTGCAGCAGTTCCTGGCCGACGTCTACTGGGGCGACCTGGACGTGCTCCTGCTCGACCTGCCCCCGGGCACCGGCGACGTGGCCATCTCGCTGGCCCAGTTGCTGCCCAACTCGGAGATCCTGATCGTGACCACCCCGCAGACCGCCGCCGCCGAGGTGGCGGAACGAGCGGGTGCGATCGCCCTGCAGACCCACCAGCGGGTGGTTGGCGTCATCGAGAACATGTCCTGGCTGGAGCTGCCGGACGGCTCCCGGATGGAGATCTTCGGCGCCGGCGGTGGCACGGCTGTCGCCGAGTCGCTGAGCCGGACCATCGGCGCCCAGGTGCCGCTGCTCGGTCAGATCCCGCTGGACACCCGGGTCCGCGAGGCCGGCGACGCTGGCACCCCGATCGTGCTGGCCGAGCCGGAGTCCCCGGCCGCGCAGGCGCTCGGCACGATCGCCGACCGGCTCGCGCTGCGCCGCGAGTCGCTGCTCGGCAAGCCGCTCGGCCTCAAGCCGGCCGGGCGCTGACCCCCCGATCGACGACGCCCCGCCGGCCCACTCGGGCCTGCGGGGCGCTTTCGTCTCGGTGCCGTACCCGCTCAGGTGGCGTCGTCGTAGCTGGCCCGCGGAGCCGGTGCCGGCGAGGCGCCGGTGGCCGTGCCGGACCGGGAACCGTTCGACCGCGGGTCCGCGGCGTTGGCCACGTCCTTCAGCTCGTCGTGCACGCCGCTGACGTCCGCGCGCAGGTTGTCGTAGACGCCCTGCATGGGCTTGCGGATCGCCGCCTCGTCCTCCTCGCTGAGGAGGTGCTTGCGGATGAAGGCCTTCGGGTGCAGATCCTCGAGCTGGATGTCGGTGCCCAGCTCGCGACTGAGGTCGCCGGTGGCGTTGCGGGCCATGTTGCGCAGATTGCGCACCATCCGCAGGCCGTCGTTGATCACGGCAGGCAGCCGGTCACCAAAGATCAACAGCGCCAGGAGCAGCAGCGCCCCGACTTCCCACATGTTCAGGTTCTCGAACATCCCGCGGGCCTCCTCTCGGCGTCAGCAGCAAGACTACGCACGTCGGACGGTTTTCCGGCAGGGGGTGACCCGCTGTTCACTTGGCATCCGCGGCGAGGGTCACCGACGTGTTCTGCCGAGCGGCCCCCCGCCGGAACTCGACGGTCACCACCGAACCCGGAGCGAACTTGCGGACCAGGGCGATCAGGTCGGTCGGCTCGGTCATCGGCCGGCCGTTGAGCTTCAGGATCACGTCGCCGACCTTCAGCCCCGCCCCGGCCGCCGGCCCGGAGGGCTCCACGGCGGCCAGCCGTACGCCGCCGTTGGCACCCGCGCCCGGGCCGCCGACCTGGGCGCCGATGACCGTACGCCGGGCCTTGCCGGTGCCGATGATGTCCTGGGTGACCCGCTTGGCCTGGTTGATCGGGATGGCGAAGGCGAGCCCGATGTTGCCGGCCTCCTGCCCCTCGGCCACCAGCGACTTGATGGTGGAGTTGACCCCGACCACCCGCCCGGCGCCGTCGACCAGCGGGCCGCCGGAGTTGCCGTGGTTGACCGCGGCGTCGGTCTGGATGGCCGCGTAGTAGCGCACCGGGCCACCCGGCTCGCCGGCCTGCATCGTCCGGTCCAGGGCGCTCACGATGCCGGCGGTGACCGTGTTGGCCAGCGACAGGGGTGAGCCGATAGCGAGCACCGGGTCGCCGACGGCCAGCGCGTCGGAGTCGCCGAACTCCACCGGTCGCAGCCCCGTCCGGTTCACCTTGATCACCGCGATGTCGGACTCCGGGTCCTGACCGACGACGGTCGCCGGAGCGGAGGTGCCGTCGTTGAAGATCACCGACGCCTTGCCGTTGCTGCCGGCCACCACGTGGTCATTGGTGATCACGTGACCGTCGGCGCTGGCGATGAAGCCGGAGCCCTCGCTGGTCCCGCCCAGGCTGCTCACCCGGACGGTGACCACGCTGGGCAGGACACGTTCGGCGACTCCGGCCAGTGACTCCGGCTTGCGCTGGGCCAGCACCGGCGGCTCCGCGGCCTGCGCGCCGAGCACCGTGCCGGCGGCGCCACCACGCACCGCGAACGCGTAGCCCAGCGCGCCACCGAGGGTGCCCGCCAGCAGCGCGGTGATCACCGGAATGAGCAGCAGGTGACGCAGCGTCGGTCGGCCCGGCGCGTCCGGGTCGGTGACCGGCTCGGGCTCGGTGCCGGCCGCCACCACCCCGGGCACCACCACCGCGGCGGGCGCCGCCGGGTCACGCCACGGGTCGCCGAGCGCGTCGGACCACCAGGGCGACGCACCGGCCGCAGCCGCGGGCGCGGTGTCGCTCCCCGGCGTGGTCGGCGGCCCCGTCGGTGGGGCCCCTGCCCCGGGCGGGCTCGCCGGAGCCGGAGTCTCACCGCCCCGGCGCCAATCCCAGCCGTCGGTCACGTCGGTGCCTCCCAGTCCGTCCCCGGATCCCGCGCGGCGTCGCCCGGCCACGGTTCGGCGCGGTCGAGGCTGACGGAATACCGCTTCCAGGATTGCACGGATGCGCGCGGTGGAGTCAGCGGTTGCCTCCGGCGATCGCGAGGGGACGGAGGCGCGGCTGCGCCTCCCGCCGGTCGCCTCTACGCTCACAGTGCCAACCCGCCCCCGCACCACGCACCGCCCGGAGGTGCCCCATCGCCACGGTCGCCGGTTCCGGCAGTTCGACGACCCAGGCTCAGCAGTTCGCCGAGTCGTACGTGACCGAGGATCTCGTCCTACGGACCGCCCGCAGCCTGGCCCACGAGGTGGGCCTCGACGCGGTCACCCCCGGAGCGGGTGCGGCGCTGCGGCTGCTGGCCGCGGCCGGTAACGCCCGCGCGGTGGTGGAGATCGGCACCGGCACGGGCGTGAGCGGTGTCTGGCTGCTGCGAGGCATGCGCGCCGACGGCGTGCTCACCACCATCGACGTGGAGGTGGAGCACCAGCGGATCGCCCGGCGGATCTTCACCGAGGCGGGCTTCGCCGCCGGCCGTACCCGGATCATCACCGGTCGTGCCCTGGACGTGCTGCCGCGGCTCGCCGACGGGGCGTACGACCTGGTCTTCGTCGACGCCGAGGCGACCGGGTTCCACGCCTGCGTGGAAGCGGCGCTGCGGTTGCTGCGCCCGGGCGGCGTGCTCGCGCTCAACGGCATGCTGGCGCACGGTCGGATCGCTGACCCATCCGCCCGGGACGCGGAAACGGTGACGGTCCGCGAAACGATCAAGGCGGTCCGGGAGTCGGAGCATTGGATTCCCGCGCTGCTCCCGGTCGGGCACGGGGTGCTCGCCGCCGTGAAGTGCTGATGGTCAGTCGACGCCGGCCAGCCAGCGCAGCAGGGAGCGGACACCCCAGCCGGTCGCACCGCGGGTGAGCTCGGCCTGGTCGCCATCCGCCCAGGACGGGGCGGACATGTCCAGGTGCAGCCAGCGATCCCGGAGGTCGCCGGTGAACTCGCGCAGGTAGAGCGCGGCCGTCACCGATCCGGCGCCCTGCGCGGGCGCGCTGTAGAGGTCGGCGATCTCGCTGCCCAGGTACTCGACGTAGTCGGTGTGCAGCGGCATCCGCCAGGCCGCCTCGCCGGCCGCCCCGATCGCGTTCAGCAGGTCGGCGGCCAGGTCGTCGTTCTCGCTGTAGAGGGCCGCGGTGCGCTTGCCCAGCGCCACGGCGTTGGCACCGGTGAGGGTGGCCAGGTCGATCAGCAGATCGGGCTTGAGCTGCCGCACCGCGTACGCCAGGGCGTCGGCGAGGACCAGCCGGCCCTCAGCGTCGGAGTTGGTCGTCTCGCTGGTCGTCCCGCCGTAGTGCCGGATGACATCGCCGGGGCGGAACGCCGAGCCGCTGACCATGTTCTCGGCGAGCGGGGCCAGGGTGGTGACGCGGACCGGCAGGCGCAGCGCCGCCGCGCCGAGGGTGGCGGCGACGACCGCCGCGGCGCCGGCCATGTCCTTGCGCATCAGCTTCATCGCCGGCACCGGTTTGATCGAGATGCCGCCGGTGTCGAAGGTGATGCCCTTGCCGATCAGCACCACGTGGGTGCGCGCGTTCGCGGGATGCCAGTCCACCTCGACCAACCGGGGGCCACTGGCCGATCCGCCGCCCACGGCGAGGATCCCACCGAAGCCCTCCGCGGCCAGCTCGGCCGGGCCACGCACCGTCAGGCGCAGGTCCGGCAGGTCGGCGGCGGCGGAGGCCACCTGGTCGGCGAACCACTGCGGGGTCTTCACCGAGGAGGGGGTGTTGGTCAGATCGCGGGCGAGGCGGGTCATCGCGGCGGTGGTCCGCGCCGTGGCCACGGTGCTCTCGTACGCCGTCGGATCGGCGAGCAGCAGATCGACGCCGGCGAGCGCGGGCGGGTCGTCGGCGTCGGTCAGCCGGAACCGGTACGAGGCGAGCAGGAGCCCCTCGGTCAACCCACGGACCGCGTCGGGGGTCACCTCGGCCGGCAGCGCGATAGTGATCTGCGTCTCATCTGCCGCCGAGCGGGCCAGAGCAGCGCCGGCAGCCCGCCAGGACGACTCCCCGCCGTCGCCGATACCGAGCAGCACCAGCCGACCAGGGCTGCGCCCGGGACGCAGGTGGGTACGGATCTCGCCGGCCCGGCCGCTCAGTCGGGCGACCGGCACCAGCGCGGCAGCCTCCTCGGCGGTGCCGTCCGGCGGCCTCACGGCGGTGGGCGCCAGCTCCGCCGGGGCGTCACCTCCCGCCGCACCTCCCGCCGCCGGATCGGTGGGGCGGACGGGCAGGACGAGGACGTCGAGCCTGTCGGGCTCGGCGAGCGGACGGATGGCGAGCACGCGGAACCGTACCTCCAGGAAATGTCGCAGAGTGGGACCGAGCCATCGCCCGCCCACGCCGATGAAGACCCTGAGCCACCGGCGAATCCGGTGGCTCAGGGTCCAAGAAACGCTCCGAGCGGCGTACGCCGTCCGGGTCGCTCCTCACTCAGCCGGCGGCTGCCTTCAACGCGTCACCGAGCGCGTTGGCCTCGTCGGGAGTCATCTCGACGACGAGCCGGCCACCGCCCTCCAGCGGGACCCGCATGACGATGCCCCGACCCTCCTTGGTGACTTCCAGCGGACCGTCGCCCGTCCGCGGCTTCATCGCCGCCATGTTGTCTCCCCTCAGACCTACACCAGGGTCGGTGGGTTGCCCCACAGCCACTTCGTCACGACCTCCCGCAACTCTCGCGGGGGTGTCGACAGACGATTTTCCCTGATGAACACCGCCGGACCCAAACCGGAGCAGCATTGATGTAACAGCATCTAGCTTATCTTGAGAAGGCCTGTCACAATGTGCGGTCATGCAGGCACGGTCGGCTCTCTTCGACCTGTACGGCGACCACCTCCGACCGAGGGGTGGCCGGGCACCGGTCGCCGCCCTGGTCAAGCTACTGGCGCCGTTGGGAATCGCGCCGCCCGCCGTTCGCACCGCCGTGTCCCGGATGGTGCGTCAAGGCTGGCTCGACCCGCTCCGGCTGGCCTCCGGACCGGGATATTCGATCACACCAAAAGCCGCCCGACGACTCGACGAGGCGGCGGCCCGGATCTACCGAACCGGTCGGGTCACCTGGGACGGCCGGTTCGATCTGCTCGTGCTCGACGCCCCGGGTTCCCGGCGGGACCGGCAGCGACTCGCCGCCACCCTCAGCTTCCTCGGCTACGGCACGCTCGACGAGCAGACCTGGGTGGCGACCCGGCCCGCCGAGGACGTCGACCTGTTGCTGGCCGAGGCCGGCATCCGGTTCGAGCGGTTCACGGCCTCGCACTTCTCCGGCACCCCCGGCGCGATGGGCGTCGTCCGCCGCGCCTGGGACCTGGCCGAGATCGGCCGCGCGTACGAGCGGTTCGTCGCCGACCAGCGCCCCCTCCTCGGCGCGGTCACCGTGCGCAGCAGCGACGAGGAGGCGTACGCGGCCCGCTTCCGGCTGGTGCACGCGTGGCGTACCTTCCTGTTCCGGGACCCGCAGCTGCCCCCGGCGCTGCTGCCCGAGCGCTGGCCCGGCACCGCCGCCGCCAGCTTCTTCGACCGGCACGCGGCCCGCCTGCGTCCGGCCGCCGACCGGTACGTCGAGCAGTGCCTCGACGCCGGCAACCGCATCGTTCGACAGAAGGGTCGTTAGACACGTGACCGAGCCGTTGCTCGTCGACCGGACCGACGCCGTCGTCACCCTCACCCTGAACCGGCCGCAGGCGATGAACGCGCTCGACCTGGCGCTGAAGGAGGCGCTGCGGGACACGCTGGCCGAGCTGGAGACCGACCGGTCCTGCCGGGCGGTCGTGCTGGCCGGGGCCGGTGGAGCGTTCAGCGCCGGGCAGGACCTGCGCGAGCACGTGGCCACCCTGGGCAACTCCTCCGCGCCGCCGCTGGACACCGTGCGGGCGCACTACAACCCGATCGCCGCCCGGCTGGCCAACCTGCCCAAGCCGGTGGTGGCCGCGGTTCGCGGGATGGCCGCCGGCGCCGGCGCGTCGCTGTCCTTCCTCGCCGACATCCGGATCGGCGGCCCGAGCACCAGCTTCCTGATGGCCTTCGCCAAGGTCGGCCTCGCCGCCGACACCGGCGCCTCCTGGACGCTGCCCCGACTGGTCGGCCACGCCAAGGCCGTGGAGCTGCTGATGCTGGCCGAGCCGGTCCGCGCCGAGGAGGCCTGCCGGCTGGGGCTGATCACCCGCCTGACGGACGACGACGAGCAGGTGCTGCCTGTCGCGCAGGACCTGGCGGCCCGGCTCGCCGCCGGCCCCACCGTCGCGTACGGGGCCATCAAGCGGCAGCTCTCGATCGCCGACGCCGGCACGCTCGCCGACGCTCTCTCGGCCGAGGCGCAGGCTCAGGCGATCTGCGGCGCCACCGCCGACCACCGGGCGGCCACCCTCGCGTTCGTCGCCAAGCAGAAACCGGTCTTCGAGGGACACTGAACGCGATTCGCACCCCGCCCTTACCGTCCTCGTACGCGGGCCGCCTAGCGTCGGACCGCATGAGCGATCGTGAAGCGGTGGCGCACCTGCTGCGTCGGGCCACCTTCGGGCCGACCGCCGACGAGGTGGACGCGGCCGAGCGGGCCGGGCCGGCGGCGACCCTGGACAACCTGCTCGCCCCCGGGCGAGCCGACCGGGGCGCCGCGGCCACCCCGCCGCCGACGCTGCCGGCGGACCCGTACGCCGCGCTGACCAAGGAATCCACTCGCGAGCAGCGGCAGAAGGCCAACGCCCAGCGCCGGGAGCAGCTCCAGCAGCTGACCCTCTGGTGGCTGGACCGGATGGTCGCCGCCGAGGACGGGCTGACCGAGAAGCTGCTCTTCTTCTGGCACGGGCACTGGGCGACCAGCGCGCAGAAGGTCAAGTCGGCGCGGGTGATGCTGGGCCAGTTGGAGACACTGCGCCGCCACGGGCGCGGGCCGCTGGCCCCGCTGGTCGCCGCGATGGTGCGCGACCCGGCCCTGATCATCTGGCTGGACGGGCAGAAGAACACCCGCAAGGCGCCGAACGAGAACCTGGCGCGCGAGCTGATGGAGCTGTTCACCCTCGGCATCGGCGCCTACACCGAGGCCGACGTGAAGGCCGGCGCGCGGGCGTTGACCGGCTGGGTGGTGGACCGGCGCACCGGCGTCGCCCGTCTCGAGGCCAAACGGCACGACCCCGGGGAGAAGACGATCCTGGGACAGACCGGCCGCTTCGACGCCGAGGCGTACGCCGGGCTGCTGGCCGCCCAGCCGGCGGCGGCGACGTTCGTGGCCGGGCGGCTCTGGTTCCGCTACGCCGGCACCGACGTCCCGGCCCCGGACGGCCTGGCCGGCGCGGACACCGTCGCCACCCTGCGCACGCTGTTCTCGTCGCCGGCCTTCGCCCAGACCCGGGGCACCCTCGTGAAGCAGCCGGTGGAGTGGATGGTCGGCGCGCTGCGACAGCTCGGCGTCCGGCCCTCCGCCCTGCCGGAGCAGCAGCGCAAACAACTGCTCTCCGGCCTGAACGCGCTGGACCAGGTGCCGCTGCGGCCGCCCAGCGTGGGCGGCTGGCCGGCCGGCGCCGCGTGGCTGACCACCTCGTCGTTGCAGGCCCGGCTCCGGATGGCCGGGATGCTGGCCACCGCGGCCACCCCGGCGGTGCTGGCCCGGCTGACCGCCGCGCCCGTCGCCGGCCGGCCGGACGCTCTGGCCCGGCTGCTGGTCGTCGACGGCTGGGGCGCCCGGACCCGGGCCGCCCTCACACCGTTGGCCGGCGAGCCGCGCAAGCTGCTGGCCGCCGGCCTGGTCAGCCCCGAATACACCGTCAGCTGAGCGGAGGAGTCGAGAAGTGGACACCCTGACCCGACGCAAGTTCCTGCTCACCAGCGGGGTGGTCGGCGCGGGCGCGCTGGCCGCCGGCGCCGGCGCGTACGGCCTGCGGGACCTGCTGGACACCGCCGGGGACCGTGACCCGCAGTCGCGCACGCTGGTGCTGGTCACCCTCTACGGCGGCAACGACGGCCTGAACACCGTCATCCCGTACGGCGACCCGGCCTACCGGGCGGCCCGCCCGGAGCTGGCGTACCCCGACGGCGAAGTGCGGCGGCTGGACGACGATTTCGCCCTCAACCCGGCGCTGGCCGGGCTGCACCAGCGCTGGTCGGGCGGCGGGCTCGCGATCGTGCGCGGGGTCGGCTACCCGAAGCCGGACCGCAGCCACTTCCGGTCGATGGACATCTGGCACACGGCGCAGCCGGACCGGCCGGGCAACACCGGTTGGCTCGGCCGCTGGCTGGACGGGGCGGGCGGCGACCCCCGGCTGGCCGTCTCGTTCGAGCCGGCGCTGCCGCCGCTGCTGGCCGGGGCGCACAGCGCGGGCGCCGCCGTGCCGGTGACCGACCGCAAGGCCGCCAAGGGGCTGTCGGCGGAGACGCTGAAGGCGTTCTCCGCCGCCGAGGCGGGCGAGTCGGCGGCCCGGGGCCGTGCCGCCGCCTGCTTCGCCGACCTGCGGTCGGTGGACGAGATGATCCGCCAGGTACGCGACTCCGCCGCCGCGGAGGCGGACGACCCGGACGGCGAGCAGGCGCCCGCCACGGCCACCGGCGGGGCACGAACCCCGCTGGACGCGCAACTGGACCTGGTCGCGCAGTGTGTGGAGGCGAACGTGTCCACCCGGGTCTTCTCGGTGTCGCTGGGCGGCTTCGACACGCACGCCGACGAGAAGCAGTTGCAGGCCGTCCTGCTGGGGCAGCTGGACCGGGCGTTGACCGCGTTCGCCGACCGGATGAGTCGCAGCGAGGCGGGCCGGAAGGTGGTGGTGGCGGTCTACTCCGAGTTCGGCCGTCGGGTCCGGGCCAACGCCTCGGACGGCACCGACCACGGCACCGCCTCCGACATGTTGCTGCTCGGCGCGGGGGTGCGCGGCGGCTGGCACGGGGACGCGCCCAGCCTCACCGACCTCGACGACGGCGACCTGAAATACACCACCGACTTCCGGGACGTCTACGCCACGCTGCTGGAGCGGGTGTTGGACACCGACCCGGGCCCGGTGCTGGCCGACTGGCGGGGGCGACTCGACAAGCTGGTCTAATCGTCCTCTTCCGGGTCCTGGTTGGCCTCCGCGCCCAGCACGAACGCCTGCATGGCCAGTTCGTCGCCGGCCGGTGACACGAAGGCCGGCAGCTCGCGCGGCCCCAACTCCTGCACGTACGACCAGAACAGGCGCACCGCCTCGGCCGGTGTGCCGGCCTCGATCGGCAGGTCGAGGCTGACCAGCCAGGTGCGCCGCGCCGGGGGCGGGCCGAGCTGGTCGGCCAACGCCCGGAAGGCGGCCGGCTCCAGTGCGGTGACCGGCCCGTCGAGGGTGAGCAGGTCGGTCGGCACCGGCTCGTCGAAGGCCCGCCGGGTGTACGTCACGACGAGCGTTTCCGGCTCGACGTCGGACTGCGGATCGTCCGGATCCTCGGAGTGCCGCTGCGTCGGCGCGGTGACCCGGCCGAGGGCCACCAGTCGCGGCGGCGCGTCGGCCAGCACCGCCACCCGGTCACCGGGGCCGGGCCGCCCGACGTCGGTCAGCCCGGTCAGCTCCAGGGAGTCGTGGTGCACGAGCCGCTCGGCCTCGTAACGCTCCGGGGGCAGCAGCACGGCCCAGGTGCCCGGCCCGTCGGCGTTGCCGGCCGCACCGGCCCGGTACGCGGTCTCGGTCGTCATGCCTGCCATCCCATCACGCCGCCGTTCAGCGGGTGACGTGACAGCCGACGATGTGATCGTCGACCATCCCGGTGGCCTGCATGAGGGCGTACGCGGTGGTCGGGCCGACGAACCGGAAGCCGCGCTTCTTGAGTGCCTTGGCCATCGCCGTCGACTCCCCGGTGATCGGCGCCAGCTCGGCGAACGAGGCGGGGCGGGCCGGCCGGCGCTCCGGCGCGAATGACCAGAGCAGCGTGGAGAGCCCCTCGGGCAGCTCCAGCGCGGCGCGGGCGTTGGCAATCGCGGCCTCGATCTTGGCCCGGTTGCGGACGATGCCGGCGTCGGCGAGCAGCCGGGTCACGTCGGCCTCGCCGTAGTCGGCCACGGCCGCGATGTGGAACTCGTCGAAGGCCAACCGGAACGCCGGGCGTTTGCGCAGGATGGTCAGCCAGGACAGGCCTGACTGGAACGCCTCCAGGGTCATCCGCTCGTAGAGCGCGTCGTCGCCGCGCAGCGGCCGCCCCCACTCGGTGTCGTGGTAGACGACGTAGTCCGGGGTGCTCGCCCCCCAGGCGCAGCGGGCCAGCCCGTCGGCGCCGATCACCAGGTCACTCACGTCGCACACGCTAGGCCATCGCACCGACAGCCCATTGCCACCGGCCACTTCGCTGCCTATCGTGCTTGTTACCGACCGGTAGGTCAGGGTCACCCAGCGGGGCGTCCCCGGCCGACGACGGCGAGTGGAGGCGGCGCGATGAAGGAATTTCCGGACGTCATCGCCTGGTCGATCCCGGCCTTCCTGCTGCTCATCGTGCTGGAACGGGTCTCCTACCTGCTGCACCGCGACGACGACGAGGTCGGCTACGGCGGCGCGGACACCGCGACGAGCCTGGCGATGGGGCTCGGCAGCGTCTTCACGGACCTGCTCTGGAAGGTGCCGATCGCCGCCGCGTACGCGCTGCTCTACGCGCTCACCCCGCTGCGGATCGCCGCCCTCTGGTGGAGTTGGCCGCTGATCCTGCTGGCGCAGGACTTCTGCTACTACTGGTCACACCGGGGCCACCACGTCATCCGGATCCTCTGGGCCTCGCACGTGGTGCACCACTCGTCGCAGCGGTTCAACCTCTCCACCGCGCTCCGCCAGCCGTGGACCGGGCTGACCAGCTGGGTCTTCTACATCCCGCTGGTCCTGGCCGGCGTACACCCGGCGGTCGTCGCGTTCTGCGGCTCGGTCAACCTGCTCTACCAGTTCTGGATCCACACCGAGCGCATCGAGAAGATGCCGCGCTGGTACGAGTTCGTCTTCAACACCCCGTCGCACCATCGGGTCCACCACGCTTCCCAGGGCAGCTACCTGGACCGCAACTTCGGGGGCATCCTGATCGTCTGGGACCGGCTGTTCGGCTCGTTCGCGGCCGAACGGGAGCGCTGCGTCTACGGTCTGACCAAGAACGTGGGCAGCTACAACCCGGTGCGGGTGGCCTTCCACGAGTACCTCTCGATCGCCCGGGACCTGCGCGCCGCCGTGACGTGGCGGCACCGCGTGGGGCATCTCCTCCGAGCGCCGGGCTGGCAGCCGGCGCCGGGCGTGGTCAGGGCAGTCGGCCCTGCTCGACCAGACGGCCGAACCTCTTCAGCGCCTGGGTGAGACCCAGCTTGGAGCCGGGCCAGAGCACCGGCCACGCCAGCCGGCCGGCCCGGCCGCCCGGCAGATGGAACCACTCGTGCCAGACGACCTGGGTGCGAGCCTGGCCGAGTGCGGTGCAGCGCAGGACACCCGGGCCGCGCAGCACCTGGCCGTGGTGCACCACGCCGATCTCGTACGGCTCGTCGACCCGGACCACCCGCATCTCGTCGCGCAGCGTCGCCCGGCCGAGCGCGGTCACCGCCTCGATCCGGCTGCCCTCGCGCCCGTCGCCCTCGACGACCCGCACCTGGGTGAACGGGATCCAGTCCGACTGCCGTTCCCAGGCGAGCAACGCGGCGAAGACCCGGGCCGCCGGGGCGTTGACGATGACCGTGGCGGTCACCTCACCGGCGCCGGGTTGCGCCGCCTCCTGAAGATCGTCGGCGCCCTCCGGACCGGTCACGCCGACTCCGACCGGACCACCGCGCCGTGCTGCCCGACCCCACCAGCCGGCTCGTCCTCGGCCGGCTCGTCAGCCGTCCGATCGCCGTCGGTCGGCGTGCGGTCGCTCGAATCGCCGTCTACCGGCTTGTGCGCGGTCGGCTCGCTGTCGGCCGGTCCGTGGGCCGGCTCGCTGTCGGTCGGCTTGTGGGCGGTCGGCTCGCCGTTGGCCGGTGCCACGCCGTCGGCGTCGGCCGCCGAGGAGGTGGGAGCGGGCAGGTCGTCGGCCGGCGACACCTCCGCATCCGACTCCGCCGTGGTCGCGCCCGGCACCGCCCCGGCGGCTTGCTCGCGGGCCTGGCGCAGCACGTCCGCGTCGTCGGTGCGGCCCTCGCGCAACGCGATGACCTCCGCCTCCAGGACGCCGATCAGCTCGGACTTGTAGCCGATGTCGTAGGCCGCACGGCGCATCGCCTGGTCGACCTGGGCCATCCGGTACCCGCGCAACCCGGTGTCGAAACGGACCGCGCCCACATCGGATTCCCGCAGTGGCCGGGTGCCCGGCAGCGGGATGGCCTGCGAATCCGGTTCGGTCGGCGCGAGGCCGGGATCCCGGCCACTGACCAACACCGTCACGCCGAAAACCACCGCCGCGACGGTCAACGCCACGACCAGGAGGAGCAGAAGCTGACCCATGCACTGATCGTGGCACGACAGCCGGCTGGGAGCGACCCCACCACCCCGATCGCGATCCACGCCCACGCCCGCCCCGCGCGTCGGCCGACCGACCGGCTAGCGTCGGTAGCGGCCGGAGCGGCGGCGACGGTGCGGACAGTCGGGAGGCGTCATGGCCGGGGCACTTCGGCTTGGTGGGCGGACGTTCGCCCCGGGTGAGCTGGTGGTGATGGCCATCGTCAACCGCACACCGGACTCGTTCTTCGACCGGGGCGCCACCTTCGCCGCCGACAGCGCGCTGCGCGCCGTCGAGCGGGCGGTAGACGAGGGCGCGGCGATCATCGACATCGGCGGGGTCAAGGCGGGGCCGGGCACCGAGGTGGACGTGGCCGAGGAGATCCGGCGCACGGTGGACACCATCGCCGCCGTACGGGCCGCGTTCCCGGAGGTGGTGATCTCCATCGACACCTGGCGTGCCGAGGTGGCGACGGAGGCCGTGGCGGCGGGTGCGGACCTGCTCAACGACACCTGGTCGGGCGCCGACCCGGCGCTCGCCCGGGTCGCGGCGAGCACCGGCGCCGGCCTGGTCTGCTCGCACGCCGGCGGGCTGGTCCCCCGGACCCGGCCGCACCGGGCAGCCTTCGACGACGTGGTCGCCGACGTGGTCGAGACGGTGACCGGGCTCGCCGAGCGCGCGGTGGCGGCCGGGGTACGCCCCGACGGCATCCTCATCGACCCGGCGCACGACTTCGGCAAGAACACCCGGCACTCCCTGGAGATCACCCGCCGGCTGGACGAGCTGACCGCGACCGGCTGGCCGGTGCTGGTGGCGCTCTCCAACAAGGACTTCGTCGGCGAGACGCTGGACCTGCCGGTGGCCGAGCGGCTGGAGGGCACGCTCGCCGCGACGGCGGTCTCCGCCTGGTTGGGCGCTCGGGTGTTCCGGGCCCACCAGGTCGGGCCCACGCGTCGGGTGCTGGACATGGTCGCCTCGATCCGCGGCGACCGTCCGCCCGCGGCGACCCGGCGGGGTCTGGCCTGAGTCGCCCGGTCGGTGCGGCAACCGACGTGAACGGTCGGCGGAGCGGCACGATCGCCGGAGGTCGGGGCGCTCAGGTCCAGCGCAGGATGTTCCTACGCCAGGCGTAGAGGATGCCGAGGGCGAGCACCGCCACGAACACCGCCATCTCCACCACCGTGACCAGGCCGAAGCCCGGTCGGTCGAAGACCACCGCCCACGGGAAGAGGAACACCGCCTCGACCGCGAACAGTACGTACAGATAGGCGTACACGTAGTAGCGGATCTGCATCTGCGCCCAGTCGGCGCCGACCGGGTCGAGCCCGCACTCGTAGCTGGTCCGCTTGCCGAACGGCTCAGCCGGACGGGCGGGACGTAACACCCGGTTGGCCGAGAACGCCGTCACAAAGAACAGGACACTGGCGAGCAGCAGGAGCCCGAGCGTCGCGTACGAGCCCAGGTAACCGGTCACACCGGGAGCCTACCGCCCACCCGGACAGGCCGTCCCAAACACGTTACGGATTTGTTTCCAGGTGGGACTAGTGCACTGTGGCAACTGTTACCAACATTGGACTTCCACCCATGGCACCGGAGGACAGATGGCCCGCGTGAAGGTATCGCCCGAACGCCGGGCTGTGGGGCGGCCTCCCACGCCCCTGCTGGCGGCCTCGCTCGCGCTCGGGCTGCTCGCGGCGCTCGCGGCCGCTCCGGCCCTCGCCAGCGCGGCGGTGCCGCGCATCCACCCGATCGCCGCCGTGACGGAGTCGGCGCCCGAACCCGATCCGGACCCGGAGACCACTCCGGCCCAGGAGCCCACCCCGACCCAGGATCCGGGCGGCGATCCCGTGCCGACCAACCCGGCCCCGGAGACCACCGCGCCACCGCCGGCGACGACGCCGCCGGCGCCTCCGCAGACCACCGCGCCGAACGTGCCGCCGCCGCCGACCACCACCGCTCCCGCGCCGGGGGGCAGCACCCGGCCGCCGACGCCCGGGCCGCCGGCTCCCCCGGTGCCCCCGGTTCGCCCGCCCGCGCCGGGTGGCACCCCGCCGGCGGCGCCGAGCCCGCTCGGCGTGCAGGTGACCACCGAGGACGTCACCCTGCCCGAGGCGTACTGGAACGCCGCCAGCACCACCACCACGCTGCGGGTCACCGTGGCGAACACCGGCACCGCCGCGCAGCGGGTCCGGCTCTCGTACACCCTGCCGGCCGGGCTGACCGACGCCGGGACGAAGGGGTGCGTCGCCGCGGGCGGTGGCGCGTACCACTGCGGGGCCTGGACGGCCGAGGCGGGCGTCCGGTTCAGCAGCCTGATCCGGCTACGGGTCGCCGGCAACGCCTGGGAGCGGATGCCGCTCAGCGGCTCCGTGCAGGTCGTCGCGGACGCGCCGGGGGTGTCCGGCGAGGTGGCCGACGACCAGGGCTTCGCGGTGCTGTTCCCGCCCGGCCCGCCGGTGCCCGGGATCTCGCTGGCCGCCGACGAGGTCGCGTTCGACATCAGCGGCGCGGCGAGCACCCTCGCGGTGCGGCTGGTCAACACCGGCACGGTGGACGCCGCCGGCCTGGTGGAGGTGATCCTGCCGGCCGGGGTGAGCGTGCCGACCCCACCGACGGGTTGCCTGCCGGTCGAGGCGTCCCGCACCCGGTGCGACGGGGGTCTGCTGTCGGCCGGCGAGACCCGCGAGCTGCGGCTGCCGGTGGAGGCGACCCCGCAGGCCCAGCGGGAGGCGCCGCTGTCCGGAGCGGTGATCGGTCAACTCGACCCGCGCAACGGCGCGACCCGGCGGGTGCAGATGAGCTTCCGCATCACCGCTGCGGCCGCGCTGGCCACGCCGGTCGTCTCGCCGCCCGCGCCGACCGGCTCCCAGGGCGTACTCCCGGCGGGCGCCACCACCGACGACGACGGCGGCATGACCTCGGTGCAGCGCACCGCGGTCATCCTGATCGCGGTCTCCGCGCTGCTGGTGGTGCTGGCCCTCACGCTGGCGACCACCTCGCTGCGCCGCCGCCTCGGCGAGCCGACGGCCGAGCCCACGGCTCCGCCCACCGACTGACCGATCGACGACCCTGGCCGTCCCCGACCGGGGTCGCGGCCGGCCGGGGACGGTGATCTGAATTACGGCGGGCGGGGCGAAACCCCGCAATCACGGGCGAATATCACGTTGATCGGGTCTCAGTCGGCGGACCTCCGGGGAGGGTCGGGGGTCCGTTCGACGTAGGCTCTCGGTGAGGAACGACAGCGGACCGGACCAGCCTGGGGCGGTGCGGTGCAGCGTTGCGTCAAGGAGGTCCCGTGGCCGGGCAAGGCGAGGTCACCATGATGTTCAGCCGGCCGCGCGACCGCGCGCAGCGAACGAAGGTGGCACAGTGACCAAGCAGATCCGTCAACTCGACCGGGTGGTCATCCGGTTCGCCGGTGACTCCGGCGACGGCATGCAGTTGACCGGCGACCGGTTCACCTCGGAGACGGCGCAGCTCGGCAACGACATCTCCACGCTGCCGAACTTCCCCGCCGAGATCCGGGCTCCCGCCGGCACCCTGCCCGGTGTGTCGAGCTTCCAGGTGCACTTCGCCGACTACGACATCCTCACGCCGGGCGACGCGCCCAACGTGCTGGTGGCGATGAACCCGGCCGCGCTCAAGGCCAACCTGGCCGACCTGCCGCGCGGCGCGGACATCATCGTCAACACCGACGAGTTCACCCGGCGCAACCTGGCCAAGGTCGGCTACCAGACCAGCCCGCTGGACGACGACTCGTTGGCCGGCTACGTGGTGCACCCGGTGGCGCTGACGTCGATGACGGTCGGGGCGCTCGCCGCGCACGAGGTGTCCAAGAAGGACGCCGAGCGTTCGAAGAACATGTTCGCCCTCGGTCTGCTCTCCTGGATGTACTCCCGGCCGTACGAGTCGACCCTGCGCTTCCTGGAGCGCAAGTTCGCGGCCCGCCCCGAGCTGGTGGCCGCGAACGTGGCCGCCTTCAAGGCCGGCTGGAACTTCGGCGAGACCACCGAGGATTTCGCGGTCCGCTACGAGGTCAAGCCGGCGAAGATGCAGCCGGGCACGTACCGCAACATCACCGGCAACGCCGCGCTCTCGCTGGGCCTGGTCGCCGCCGGGGTCCGCTCCGGGCTGCCGGTCTTCCTCGGGGCGTACCCGATCACTCCGGCGTCGGACATCCTGCACGAGCTGAGCAAGCACAAGCGCTTCGGCGTGCTGACCATGCAGGCGGAGGACGAGATCGCGGCGGTCGGCGCGGCGCTGGGCGCGTCGTACGGTGGGTCGCTGGGCGTCACCACCACCAGCGGTCCGGGTGTGGCGCTCAAGAGCGAGACGATCTCCCTGGCGGTGGCGCTGGAGCTGCCGTTGGTGATCGTGGACGTGCAGCGGGCCGGGCCGTCGACGGGCATGCCGACCAAGACCGAACAGGCCGACCTCAACATGGCGTTGTTCGGTCGGCACGGCGAGGCGCCGGTCGCGGTGATCGCGCCGAAGTCGCCGTCGGACTGTTTCTTCGCGGCGTTGGAGGCGGCGCGGATCGCGTTGACCTACCGCACGCCGGTGATCCTGTTGTCGGACAACTACGTGGCCAACGGCTCCGAGCCGTGGCTGCTGCCCGACGTCGAGTCGCTGCCCGACCTGCGGGTCGAGTTCGCCACCAAGCCCAACGGCGAGGACGGCATCACCTTCCTGCCGTACCTGCGCGATCCGGAGACCCTGGCCCGGCCGTGGGCGATTCCCGGCACTGCGGGGCTGGAGCACCGCATCGGTGGGCTGGAGAAGGCCGACAAGACCGGTGACATCTCGTACGACCCGGCGAACCACGACTTCATGGTGCGCACCCGGGCGGCCCGCATCGAGACGATCCCGGTGCCGGACATCGAGGTGGAGGACCCGGACGGTGACGCCCGGGTGCTGGTGCTGGGCTGGGGCTCGACGTACGGCCCGATCGGCGCCGCCTGCCGCGGGGTGCGCCAGCGCGGGCTGTCCATCGCCCAGGCGCACCTGCGGCACCTCGCCCCGATGCCGGCCAACCTCGGCGAGGTGCTGCGCTCCTACGACAAGGTCGTCATCCCGGAGATGAACCTGGGTCAGCTGGCCCACGTCATCCGGGCCCGCTACCTGGTCGACGCGATCAGCTACAACCAGGTCCGCGGTCTGCCGTTCACGGCCGCCGAGCTGGAGACGACGCTGGAAGAGGTCCTGAAGAATGTCTGAGCCTGTCGCCCTGAAGCTCACCGCGAAGGACTTCAAGTCCGACCAGGAGGTGCGCTGGTGCCCCGGGTGTGGTGACTACGCGATCCTGGCGGCCATCCAGCAGTTCATGCCGGAGTTGAACATCCCTCGCGAGCGGACCGTGTTCGTCTCGGGGATCGGCTGCTCGTCGCGTTTCCCGTACTACATGAACACCTACGGGATGCACTCGATCCATGGTCGGGCCCCGGCGATCGCGACCGGCCTGTCGGTGTCGCGGCCGGACCTGTCGGTGTGGGTGGTCACCGGTGACGGTGACGCGCTGTCCATCGGCGGCAACCACCTGATCCACGCGCTGCGACGCAACGTCAACCTCAAGATCCTGCTGTTCAACAACCGGATCTACGGCCTGACCAAGGGCCAGTACTCGCCCACCTCCGAGGTCGGCAAGGTCACCAAGTCGACGCCGGCCGGCTCGGCCGACGCGCCGTTCAACCCGCTCTCGCTCGCCCTCGGCGCGGAGGCCAGCTTCGTCGGTCGCACCATCGACTCCGACCGCAAGCACCTGCAGTCGGTGCTGCGCGCCGCCGCCGAGCACGAGGGTTCGGCGTTCGTGGAGATCTACCAGAACTGCAACATCTTCAACGACGGGGCGTTCGACCAGCTCAAGGACCCATCCACCCGCGACGACTACCTGATCCGCCTGGAGCACGGGCAGCCGATCACCTTCGGCGCGGACGGGCAGTTCTGCGTGGTGCATCCACCGGGCGCGTTCGGCCTGGAGGTCCGGGAGACCGGCTCGGTCCGCCCGGAGGAGATCGTCGTGCACGACGCCACGGTGACCGACCCGGCGTACGCCTTCGCGCTGTCCCGGCTGCCCGGCCTGGACCTGCGCAACACCCCGATCGGGGTGTTCCGGTCCGTGGACCGGCCGTCCTACGACAGCGTGGTCCAGGGCCAGCTCGCGGCAGCCAAGGCGACGGTCACCGAGACCCCCGAGAAGCAGCTCGCCGGCCTGTTGGGCAGCGGCGACACCTGGACGATCCTCTGACCCGTCCTAGCTGAACGAGAGCGGCCGTCCCCGATACG